>CAYJUJ010000099.1:0-6274 GCA_964373325.1 uncultured bacterium | reverse complement strand
GTATTTTAAACCCTCTTGATACTCTAAAGTATTTAAGCCTTGCTTTAGAAGCTTCACTCAACGCACCTATTCCTGAAACTCAATTTGGTGTATTTAGAATGTAAATAAAGGAAGTTGCGATGAGCTCATTGCAACAACATTAGTAAAATTATGTTAATTCTTTCTTCTCTTAAAAACCATGTTTTAACCCTGACCTTAAACAGACCCCAAGTTCGAAACGCTCTTAATTCGGAACTGATTAATGAATTCTTAAAGACGCTCAACACACATGCAAAAAACCCAAAAGTACGGGTTGTTGTTTTACAGGGAAGTGGAGGTATTTTTTGTAGTGGAGGAGATATTCAATGGTTAAAAAAACTGGGAGAAGGCTCTGCTCAGAAAAACTTGGACGAGGCCAAGCGCTTAGCAAAACTTTTTTATACCTTAAATGATTATCCAAAACCCATTATCGGTCTTGTTCAAGGAGGGGCATTAGGGGGAGGTTTTGGTCTTGTATGTGTGTGTGACTATGTTATCGCTACAAAAGAGGCTCTTTTTAGTTTAAGTGAAATGAGAATTGGTATTGTTCCCTCTGTAATTTTACCTTTTGTTTTGGCTAAGATTGGTGAGTCTCAAACAAGAGCACTCATGTTAACAGGGGAGAAGTTATCCTCTGAAAAGGCGCTTTCTATCGGACTCATTCATAAAGTTGTTGATGTATTGTCAGCAGATGAAGTTATCAAAAACATTCTTCTTTCTGCTCCAAAAGCGATTACTCGAGGTAAGAAACTTCTTCAAGAAATTAAAGGTATGAGAGAAAAAGAAATCGAAAACTATGTTTCTAAAACATTGGCAGATATTAGGGCCGGAAGAGAGGCACAGGAAGGGTTAGCTGCATTTTTAGAAAAACGGAAACCATCCTGGTCTTGACGCTTTGCATGATGAGGGATAATCTTTTTTAAATTCAATGACTCAGAAGATTGTAAATGATTTTAGTGTGCGGATTGCTACGGCCAATGGTACTGGCAGTATGTCCGCTAATAATATTTTTTTCAAATCCCTTTTTAGAATGGGCATTTGTACTTCTTCCAAAAATCTTTTTCCATCTAATATAAAAGGTTTGCCTACATGGTATCAGGTAAGAGCAAGTCATGAAGGCTATACCTCCATGAAAAAACACTCTGAGGTGCAGGTTCTTATTAATAAAGGAACTTACAAAAAAGATCATGATGAAGCGCCAGGAGATGCAGTTATTATTTACGATAGTACAGTCATGCCTGAAGAAGATTTTAAAAGAGACGACGTTATTTATTATCCAGTTCCCATGACAAAGCTTGTTACAACTCATTTTGAGCATGCAAGGCTAAGAACTCTTCTTAAGAATATTATTTATTTAGGAGTGATTGTAGAACTTTTTCAGGTTGATAAAGAAATTGTGGATGGCGTCATTCGCGATATGTTTTCGAAAAAGCAAAAGGTTGTTGATTCGAATCTCCAAGCTCTTCAAGTTGGAATGGATTATGTAAAACAAAATCTTCCCAAAAAAGATCCCTATTATTATGAGAAAGAAAATTCAGGGAGAAATCATAAAAAAATAGTTATTGAAGGAAATGCAGCAACAGCTTTGGGGTGTGTTTATGGTGGGGTAACAGTTGTTGCTTGGTATCCTATTACACCTTCTAGCTCTCTTGCAGAGGGGGTGATAGAGTTTTGTGAAAAATATCGTAAAGATAAAGAGGGAAAAAACAAGTTTGCTATTGTTCAAGCGGAAGATGAACTCTGCGCTGTAGGGGTTTGTATGGGGGCGGGCTGGGCAGGTGCAAGGTCCATGACAACAACTTCTGGACCTGGAATTTCCCTCATGGGTGAGTTTGCAGGCTTAGGCTACTATGCAGAAATTCCTGTTGTCATTATTGATGTCCAAAGGGTTGGGCCAAGTACAGGGCTGCCTACAAGAACTCAACAGAGTGATTTGACTCAGGTAGCTCATCTTTCTCATGGTGATACAAAGCACGTCATGCTTTTTCCTGGAAACCCCAAAGAATGTTTTGAACTAGCAGCGCAGGCTTTTGATATTGCAGAAGTATTGCAAACCCCTATTTTTATTATGAGCGATTTGGATTTAGGAATGAATCAGTGGGTGAGTGATGAGTTTTCCTATCCAACACATCCCTATAATAGAGGTAAAGTTCTTCATAAAGAAGATTTAGATGGAGTGGAAACTTTCCGTCGCTATTTTGCAGGTGATGAAGATAAAGGAATTCCTAGTCGAACATTGCCTGGAACAAATCATCCACTTGCTAGTTATTTTACAAGAGGTTCTGGTCATGATGAAGATGCACGTTATACAGAGGATCCCGATGCTTATCGAAGGAACATGCTAAGACTTCTTAAAAAATTTGAAGGGGCTGGAGACCACTTACCAAAACCATTATTTTATGGTGATAAGAATGCAAAAACCGGTTTTGTAGCCATAGGGACTTCTCATGATGCAATTGTCGAGGCGAGGGATTATTTAGCCAAGGAAAAAATTCAAACAAAGTACATGCGGCTTCTTTCTTATCCTTTCCATAAAGAGCTTGAAACATTTATTAAGTCTTGTGATAAGGTTATTGTTGTTGAGCAAAACCGTGATGCTCAGCTTAGAGATCTTATAAAACTTTCTGTTTCTATGTCAGAGTCAAAACTTTTGTCCCTTGCTTATTCAGATGGTTTGCCTCTGTCTGCAGAAGTGGTTTTCCAAAAATCAAAGGAGTTACTTAATGGCTGCTGAAATTGCCATTAACAAAATTAAGCTTACAAAAAAAGATTATGGTGGTTTACCCTCAACCATGTGTCCTGGGTGTGGGCACGATTCCATTTCTCAAGGGATCATTTCTACTTTTTATGAATTGGGAATTCCACCTTATAAAGTAGCAAAGCTCTCTGGTATAGGTTGCTCAAGTAAAACGCCTGCTTATTTTCTTCATTCCTCCCATGCATTTAATACAGTTCATGGGCGTATGCCATCTGTGGCGACGGGGGCTAATGTTGCTAATCGCAACCTTATTGTTTTTGGAGTGAGCGGTGATGGCGATTCTGCCAATATTGGAATAGGACAATTCATTCATTTATTTCGTCGAAATGTGAATATGGTTTATGTTGTTGAAAATAATGGAACGTATGGTTTAACAAAAGGGCAGTTTTCAGCAACGGCAGATGTAGGCTCTACCGATCATTATGGTGTTCCTAATGAGCAATCTTCTATCGATTTACCCATGCTTGCTATTCTTGCGGGTTGTGGTTTTGTGGGGCGTGGCTTTTCGGGGGACAGGCAACAAATGGTACCACTTATTAAAGCGGCTCTCTCTCATGAGGGAACGGCTTTCCTAGATATTATGAGCCCATGCGTTACTTTTAATGATCACATCGGAAGTACAAAAAGTTATGAGTATGTAAAAGAACACGATGAAAAACTTCATGACATTGATTTTATTGAAGACAAAGCTGAAATTAAAGTTGAGTATGAAGAAGGTCACACAAAAGACGTTGTTCTTCATAGTGGGGCGACTATCAGACTTAAAAAATTAGATGGAGATTATGACCCAACTAACAAATTACAGGCATTAGAAGTACTTGAAGTCGCCGCAGAGAAAAAAGAAATTGTGACAGGACTTGTTTATTATAATAAAAATCGTAAAGACCATGTCCACTCGCTAAATCTGACAGAGTCTCCTCTTTTTGGGCTTCATGAAAAGGATCTTCGCCCCTCTAAAGAAGATCTCGAAGCCTACATGAAATCTTTAAAATAGATTTTTAGGAAAAAAGCGGCCGGTTTTGTTCATGTAATCCGTATATTCATGAGGATATTTTTTAAGAAGAAACTCTTCTTCATAAAAAGCTTCCGTCACAAGCCCTCCAATAGAACATAAAATTAAAACGAGAGATAAAAGATTAGGTAAAATAAAAAGAGAACCGCCTAAAATTAAAAAAAGAGCACTGTAAATAGGGTGTCTTACATATTTATAAAGTCCTTTTGTTACAAGAGGGCCTGGGTTTTTTTCATCAATTCCCATTCTCCAGGATTCTTTCATGGTGAGCATAGCATAAACGACTATTAAGAAACCTATGTACATAAAGGTATAACCAATAGGGTCAAAAATAAAAAAAGGTGCATAGAAAGAAGGAATCCATGTGAGAATTATTGGGTAGATAGAAAAAATAAATAAGTGAATCCACCATAAAATGATAGTGATTGCATAAAACACTTCTACTTTCTGATGGGCATTTTGAGGTTTAGAGCTTAGAATAACAATGGGGTCGAAAGAGATTTTTTGTTTAATATAGAATCTGTTAAACCCTATGGCACCCGCAAGCGTCATGAGAAATAGAAACAACGGCCATTCCATAAGAAGATAGTATACTCTGTGTGTCATCCTGAGCGCAAGCGAAGGATCTATTACCGTGGCTCTACGGTTTCTTGATAGGTAAACTCAATAGCTTTTTCATCACTCCACACTTCACTTTCATCAAGGTAAGCAAAATGAATTTTATATTTTTCTCCAACCTTGAATAAATCACTCTCGTTGAGATAAGGTTGGTTAAAACGAAGTGTCACGATGCCATTTTCATGCGTAAAAGAATCTTTCCCTAAAAGATGATGGAGACGGCTATTTTCATAAACCGTTACATCCATAAACCATTTAATATTTTGGATTTTAAGATAAAGCTTTGTGATATGAGAAGGGTCGGATGCAGGTTTGAAATTTAAAAGGAGTGGGTTATCAGTACTTTCTTTAAGTAAAACAGCACTTTCAATTTTGGGGCGACTTATTTCTCGCTGCCCCTCTTCAAATTCATTTCCTTGTCGAATAATATCTTCATAGTGAGTATCTGCTATTTTATTTCCGAATGTCTTTTTGATCTCAGAAAATTTAGAACTTTTCATCAAAAAATCATGCAAAATATTTTCTCCACTTGCTAAAATTACAAATGCATCTAAAAGCTTAAGCTGTAAGGGAGGATGAGAAAAAGCCTGAATGATAGAAAGAATTTGCGCCTGAAGATTAAGCTCTCTTTTAAGATTGGGTAATCTTTCGTGAATGTCACGAAGTCCGTCTTTTATGTCTAGAATTCTTTTATAGGCAAAAATATCAACCCCTTCTTCAGAGACAAGTGTTCGAGAAAGCTCGCTTCTCTCTTCCTCAAATATTTCTCTCAAGACATACTTCATGACAGAGTCGGGTGTATGAATAATACGATGGATGGCTTTTTTTGAGAATCGAATATCGTAGTTGATCGAAACCTTACCGTATTCAACAGGGCCCAAGAAGTGATCGGCATATCCCTTTATAGTCGTGTGAGGTAAACGGCCTAATACTTTTCTTATTTCATAACCCGAAGTGTCATCTGAAGAAAACTGAATTCTTGCAGAAAGGTAGGGATCAAGGCCAAAACCATCCTGATCTATAGCAACACGTCCATCTATGAGAAAATTCATTTCATCTTTGTGAGTTAAGATATTTCGATTGCCATCGTTTTTTTGAGCCATGGTTTGAAGGAGGTTTGTTCTATCAGAGTTGTATTTTATCCAGTGTTCAGAAACATCGAGTTGATTTGATTTTTGCCAAATGAGAAGATCCAAATTACTTTCTTCTCGTTTGCTAAAAGATTTTGTATTTTTTATAAATATTTTTTTGACACTTCTATTTTCGAGAGCAAAAAGATCGCTTGTTATAAAATCACTTTGCATAGCTAACTCATAGGCCTTTTTGCCATCTTCGGTAGTCATGTCATATTCATAAGCTTGATCAAAGGCATTTGCCTGAGTGGAAGAAAATGTGAGATCAAAAGGCCTTTTTGAAAATTTAAGCCCTATTCGAAAATCAAAAATTGAGAGTTTATAATCAAAAAGAGGAAGACGTCCAGAAGAATTAATAATTTCTGTCGTACTCCATGCTCTCTGAACTTTTATTTTAGCTGTTGTGGGTGAGGTTTTAAGAACTGTAATCCGATGATCCCCCCTGATATAAACTCCTACACCTATGGCTGTTGCAATACCTGAAGGCATACCAGCTCCTAAACTTGTAAAAAAACCTGTGTAGCGGGTGAAGCTATAGAGTTCATTGACTTTTGTGTCTTCTAGAAATTTATTTGCTGAAAAAGGGGTTTCTAAAAAAATACTCATTTCTTTCCACAGGCTTGCATGGCGGGCTCGGTCTTCTGAGAGAACTCCTAAAAATATGGAAATTTCATCAAGAACATGGCTTACTGCCGTTAAAAAACTTTTTACCCCAAACCAATTACGAGGGGAGAC
>CAYJUJ010000098.1:0-6342 GCA_964373325.1 uncultured bacterium | reverse complement strand
GTATTAAAGCAATGAGGGCATTGGGTAATAATTTTTTTAATATTATATTTTTTAAAGGTTTCTATAAGTTCTTTAATTTGGTTTTGAGCCAAATATTCATTACCCAAACGACGAGCGGGATCGCCATTACATTTTTCTTCACGAGCTAAAATAGCAAATTGAACTTTTCCTTTATTGAGAAGTTTAGCAAAGGTACGAGATATTTTTTGATTTCGTTCATCATAAGATCCAGAGCATCCTACAAAATAAAGGTACTCAATGTTTTTTCTCTCTTCTGGAGAAAGATCTGCAAAAACAGGAATTTTGGTGTTGCTTTGCTCAACCCATTTGCCTCGATCACCTTGAGGCAACCCCCACGGGTTAGAATGGCTTTCCATTTTGTTGAAAAACTCTTGGACACCAGGTTCCATTTTGCCTTGCATAAGAACAAGGTTTTGTCTCATATCCATAATTTTTGGAATGTGTTCAATGAAAACAGGACAGGCCTCCTGACAGGCGCCGCAAGTTGTACAATCCCAAATGACGTTTTCAGTAATAGCTTTAGAAATCAAATCTTCCATTGGTTCAGTTGAGCCTTTTAAAAGACGGGGTCCTTCTTTATAAAGATGGTGGCGAAGATCTGCAATCAAGGATTTTGGTTTTAAATCTTTTCCAGTATTATACGTTGGGCAGTAAACGTTGCATCGGCCACATTCAGTACAGGCATAAGTGTCTAAAAGACTTTTCCACGTAAATTCTTCAACTTTACTTACTCCAAAACTTTCAACTCCTTCTTCCTCAAGATTAAGTTTTTTGATTTTCCCTGTAGATTCAAGTGTGTGGAAGAAAACATTGGGAAGTGCCATCATAATGTGGAGGTGTTTTGAAAAGGGAAGGTAGTTTAAAAAACTTAAAATAATAATGATATGAGACCACCAAAATACTTCTTTAAGTGGAGTGCCATGGGTCACAAACATGGCGAGGTTCGTTAGAACCACACCTAAAATGAGTGAAAGAACGATCAGTGCATCTATTTTGGCTGTTTTTGGGTTATCAGCTAGTCTTTTTGGTTTTAAAACTAATCGTCGGAAAATGGCAAAAGAAATAGCTAGTGCAACTAATACCGAGAAAGTTGTTTCTAAAAACTTTATTGTTTTATAAAGAGGAATAGGTAAAAAATGGAGTGAAAACCCTGGGAAAATACCACCGAGGAGTATTTCAATAGTGCCGATGGTAATAAAAATAAAACCCCAGAAAATAAAAAAATGCATAATGCCAGCGACTGGCTCTTTAAGAAGTCTTTTTTGCCCAAAAACATTGATAAGTACTTTTTTAAAACGTTTCCATGGTTGATCGAAGCGGTTTTCTTTTTTTCCTTTAAGAACCCATCGAATGAGGCGACTCATGAAAAAGCTAAAACTTCCAAAAGAAGCCGTTAAGAGAATGAGCACGATGAGGGATTTTAGCTGCATAGATGATATTAAAGCATAAAAGGTGACTCTTGGTCAGAATTTTTTTGCAATACCAATTGCAAATATATCTCTGTCAATGTCATCATCAGTGACGATTCGACTAAATCGAACCAGGAGACTAACGCCATTTTGAGGGTCGCCAACCTCTCGCTCGGCTTCGATGCTAATAAGTCCGTCCAATTCAGTTCCGTTTGAGCTGAGTCTGTTCTGTGTAAAGTAAGGTCCAGCTCCTGCACTTAAGGTCCAGCTTTCTGAAGCTGGCCATGCGTACCAAACTTGAGTAGCCACACCACTTCGCTCAACTAAGGCATCATCTCCTTCTTGAATTAAACTTACTGAAAGTGCAAGATTTTCTCCTTCATATTGTTTTACTTCAATCTGGCCTCCAACATTTGCATCGGTACCACTACGATTTGTTTTAAAATTAGCGCCAATAATGGTTATCTGAATTGGAACTTCTGATGATATATGTTCACCAAAATTCATGCCAATTCCTACAAGAATGGCATCAGAGGAGTGAGCTTCACGTATAGCAACATGATTGTAGTCAGCCCTCAGGTGTAAATTTTGGCTCTTCGTATTGAGATAATAAAGTACAACTGCAGATCCTAAAATTCCAACATGCTTATCATTATACTGTACCGCATTTCGAGTTGTAGTATTGAAACTAAGGTAGGGACCTACTCCTACTTCTAACTTTATGTTTTTATGAATCGAAGTATCATACACCGCTTGAATAGCAAAACCATCTCGGTGGTTATTGTCAGGATGCCCTTCATTATAGTGCACAAAATCCAAACGCTTATTAGGTGCAATTGAAGACCCAATTCTCAACTCAAATGTTCTCCATTGCATGCTGCCACCTTCGCTTGCCGAGCCATTACCAAATATGGCGGAAGTATATTGTTTAAAACTAATAGGAGGTAGCTCATCTACGATATCCTTTTCATCACCAGCATATGCTATTGAAACTATTAATAATATTCCTATAATAATTGATTTTCGCATTGGGGGGCCTAGGTTAATATATGTTTGATTTTTATGCAAATGGAATGTAGAACCTTTCATTATGGGTGGGATTACAAAAGAGCAGTTAGTAGAATCACTTAAAAAAGTACGCAATCCTATTGTTCAAAAAGATATTTATTCTGCTGGAATGGTCAAGATTGCCTCTGTGTGTGATGACGTAGCTAAAGTGCGGGTAGAGTTATCTCCTCAAGATGAAGCTATTAGAGAAAAGTTAGAAACGGATATTGAAAATCAATTATTTCCCCTAGGGCTTAAGGAATTTAAAGTGGAGTTTATTTCACAACCCAAGGCAGCTGTGAAATCGGTAGCTCAACAGATTGAGACACAAATCAAACATGTGATTGCAGTTGCTAGTGGTAAAGGAGGGGTGGGTAAATCAACTGTTGCTGCCAATTTAGCACTTGCCCTATCAAAAGAAGGAACCAAGGTAGGTCTTTTAGATGCCGATATTTATGGGCCCAGCATTCCGCTTCTTATGCAAAAAGTAGGTGCTCATCCAGAAGCAAACGCCGAGGGAAAAATTTTACCCATCGAAAATTATGGTCTTAAAATTATGTCAGTTGGATTTATTGCTAAACCAGGGGAAGCTATTGTTTGGCGGGGGCCCATGGTGCATAAATTATTGGAAGAATTTTTCAGAAAAGTTGCATGGGGAAATCTTGATTACCTCATTGTTGATTTACCACCAGGTACTGGTGACACCCAGCTTTCATTGAGCCAACTTATTCCTCTTTCAGGGGCTGTTATTGTAACAACCCCTCAAGATGTTGCACTTTCTGATGTTGAAAAGTGTGTGGCTATGTTTAGAAAAGTAAATATTCCCATTTTGGGCATTGTAGAAAACATGAGTTATTATGTATGCCCAAAATGTGGAGATAGGGCAGAAATTTTCAATCATGGAGGTGGAGAAAAAGCAGCTCAAAAATGGGGGTATTCTTTTTTAGGTTCTATTCCACTCAAAACATCTATTCGAGTGGGCGGTGATCAAGGTACCCCATTTGTATCTGAAGATTCTCAATCAGAAGAATCAAAAAGTATGCTAAGTATTGCTTCCAATCTTAGACAACACCTTACTTCTCAAAAAGTTGTTAAAATTCAAAAAATTTGATTTCCCCTTTTAAAAATTGAATTTTTCCTTGGCTTGGTATCTTCCATCAACACATTCCACAATGGCTGCTGCATAAATAGGATCATGTTCAAAAACTAAAACCCACCCCTCTTTAACGGCGTGTTCAAACAACTTTTGTTTTTCATTCATAGTGCGAACAGGTTCTAAATCATAACCCATAACAAATGGTAGAGGAATATGACTTGAGGTTGGAATGAGATCTCCACAGTAGAGAACTGTTTTCCCTTCTGAGGATACTTTAACTGCTTGATGGCCTGGGGTATGCCCAGGAGTTACTAGAATTTTAATACCTGGATAAATTTCTTTTTCTCCATCTAAAATAACGAGCTTTCCAGCCTCTTCGATGGGTAAAAAATCAGGGGCTAGGAAACTCGCTCGATCTTTGAGTGTTGGCTTTAATGCATGTTCCCACTGAGATTTTTGAACATAGTGTTTAGCATTTGGAAAAGTAAGTTTTATACTTCCGTTTGCATCCTTGTAAGTGGAGCCACCAGTGTGGTCAAAATGAAGATGTGTCAAAATAACATCCGTAATTTCTTCTGATTTCACAGGAATAGAAGTCAAAGCTTTTTGAAGTGTGAATTGAGAATGGTCAATTCTATACATTGCGATATATTTTTCAGCCCATTTGGTGCCAATACCAGTATCAACTAAAATTTTTTGGTTTTGACCCTCGATGTAGAGGATGCGTAAACTCATATCTATTCGATTGAGCTCATCTGCAGGGTTTGTTTTTTCCCAAATGGTTTTTGGAACAACGCCAAACATGGCGCCCCCATCTAAGCCAAATTTACCTGTTACAAGTGTTTTTAATTTATACGGCCCTATTTGCATTATTTCACCCTTCTATGACCAACACTGGTTTCTTTGATTCAAAAACTTCTCCTATGATAGCCGCTTCTGTACATCCAGCATCTTGTAACGCCTTTACGGCATCTTTGGCCTCGCTTTTCTTAAGGGCTACCAAAAGTCCTCCTGAAGTTTGTGGGTCAAACAAAAGATCTTTTTCATATGGGTCTATTTTTTCTCTACCTTCTATTTTATCATGAGTTGAGAGTTCATTAGTAACAGTACCACCAGTGCGTACGCCCTGTTTCATGAATTTTAAGCTTTCTTTATAATGGGGTAGTTCATCAAAATAAATCCTAAGCCCCATTCCTGAACCAGTTGCCATTTCAAGGCCATGCCCTGCTAAGCCAAAGCCTGTGACATCTGTAGCTGCATGAACATCAAAACGGAAGAGAGCTTCTGCAGCATATTTATTAAGAAGAATCATATTTTTTAAGATCAATTTAAATGGTTTTTCATCTAAATCGCCCTTTTTGAAAGCAAACACAGCAATTCCTGTACCAAGGGGTTTTGTAAGAATAAGACTATCCCCCTTTTGAGGTGTGTTATTTCTCCAGATTTTTTTGGGATGCACTTCTCCAACAACAGAAACTCCAAATTTCAATTCATCATTTTTAATACTGTGTCCCCCTGCTATCACAGCCCCCGCTTCATGGACCTTATCAAGCCCCCCTTCAAGAATTTGAGAGAGAGTTTCTTTACTTACAACATCCATAGGGAAGGCGCAGATGTTAAGACCAACAAGCGGTTGCCCTCCCATGGCGTAAACGTCGCTTAGGGCATTGGCTGCCGCTACTTGACCAAAAATAAAAGGATCATCACAAACAGGGGCAATAACATCTACTGTTGTAACTAACGCTTTCTCTTCTGAAATTTTGTAAACAGCAGCATCATCGGAGGAGCTGTGATCCACCAAAAGATTCGGATGCCCTTTTATTTTAAGATTTCCCAAGATTTCTTTTAAATCTAGGGGGCTTAACTTACCTCCGCACCCATTGCTTTTAGCAAGATGGGTGAGGCGGATTTTTTCTTTACTCATGGTACCCAATAAAAACAGAATCAAAGGCTAGGGTCAATGAGACAGTCTCTTTTAGGGACAGCCTCTTTGATAGGCATTGCACACACAAGAGGCTGTCCCTAAAAGAGACTGTCTCATTTGAAAAGAGTATTTTGTCATGTTAAGTTATTGTAAATGCTAACACTTTTTGGGATCACTCTTTCGTTTTACATTTGGGCTATTTTATTGGGGCTTCTAGGTTATCTTCTAGGGGCTATACCTTCTGGCCTTCTTATTGGAAAAATATTTTATAACAAAGATATTCGAGTGGAGGGCAGTCGTAATATTGGTGCAACCAATGCTATTCGTCATTTGGGTGTATTACCCGGCTCCCTTGTTCTTCTCATAGATGGAGCAAAAGCTTTTATTTTGCCTTTTTATCTTATGAAAGCGCTACCTTGGGGTGAAGAAACACACATTGTTCAATCAAAAGGGTTTTGGAATATCATTCAGGAAATGGTGCAATCTATAGTTTCTTCTATTGAGATTTTGCAAATGTCACTCTTTGTTTTAGGAGTTGTTTCAGTTTGTATTTTTCTTGGAAATTGCTTTAATATTTTTCTAAAGTTTAAGGGTGGAAAGGGTGTAGCAACAACATTTGGTATTTTTCTTGCTCTTTCCCCTTTTGCAGCATTAGCATCTATTATGATGTATGTTATTGTATTTTTAATAACTAAAACCTCAGCACCTGGATCTTTGATAAGTCTATTTTTATTACCCCTTTTTATTTATTTATCTCAACTATGGAAGCCAACTGATTTATGGACTCTCCATTTTTTCACAGCCATTTTTTTCTACATTGTTATTCTTTGGAAGCATCGTGAAAA
>CAYJUJ010000097.1:0-6359 GCA_964373325.1 uncultured bacterium | reverse complement strand
TTTTCCAATGCTTTACCAGAATATTTACACAAGCTTTTTGCAACCATTGCGTGTCACAGTGTGATTCGAGCCAATCATTTATTAACAAAAGAGGAAATGGAAGCCCTTCTTAAACAATTAGATCATTTAGAATTTACACAATGCCCCCATGGTAGACCCGTTGCCATTGATTTTGCATTCTCAGATTTAGAGAAAAGATTTAAAAGAACATGAAAAGGTTGTTGCGATGAGCACACCATTGATTGCAATTGTTGGCCCAACTGCTGTTGGGAAATCAGCTCTTTCCCAAGAATTAGCACAAAAATTTAATGCTGAGATTATTAACTGTGATTCGCGTCTTTTTTATAGAGGCCTTGATATTGGTACTTCAAAGCCTAAATATTTTATAGTTCCTCATCACATGATTGATTGCGTAGAACCGAATGAACCTTATGATGTGGCGGCTTTTTACAAAATGGCAACCCAAAAAATTGAAGACATTCGGGCGGCTCAAAAAAATGTATTTATTGTAGGAGGCAGTGGCTTTTACTTAAGAGCCCTTTCGAAAGGTATGTATCAAGCGCCTCCGGCTTCCCTCAAGATAAGGGAAGAATTGAACGAGAAGGCTACGGATGATCTTTATAAGAAATTGGAAAATATCGATCCAGAAAGTGCCAAAGTCATTCATCCTCATGATCGTTATCGCATTATAAGGGCTTTAGAAGTTTACCTCATTTCTTCAAAAACTTTGTCTTCTATAAAACAAGAGTTTGAAAAGAGGAAGAAAGATTCCTGCCTTCGCAGGAATGACAAGAGGGAAATTCATATCATAGGACTTATGCGTCCTAAAGAAGAACTGAATGTGCTTATTAAACAAAGAACCCAAGAGATGATAAAAGAGGGGTTAGAAGAAGAAGTAAAAGGATTACTTAAAAAATGGACACCGGACATTTCGCCTCTTCAGTCTATTGGATACAAACAAATGATTTCTTATCTTAGAGGCAATGTTGATAAACCTCAATGCATAGAGGAAATAGAAAAAGAAACCAGGAAATTAGCGAAGAGACAAATGACATGGTTTAGGAAAGAAACTAACATTCAATGGTTTCATCCTGAACTTGACAGGGATAAAATACATGATTTCATTATCAAATGTATGAAGGGTTTCAGCAATGAGCGACCAATATCTTCCTTTTGAAAAACCTATTATTGAGCTTGAGACAAGGCTTGCAGCTCTGAAAGAGATTTCCGATGAAAACAGTTCAGAAATATCAAAAGAAATTCCCCTCCTTCAAAAGAAAATACTAGAACTTCAGAAAAACGTTTTTACGAATTTATCAACATGGCAAAGGGTGCAGCTTTCGCGCCACCCGTTACGCCCTCATACCAGTGATTATTTGGAGTTAGTGTTTGATGATTTTATTGAGTTTCATGGAGATCGTTCCTTTAAAGATGACCCTGCTATTATTGGTGGTTTGGCCAAGCTAGGAGATCGAACTCTTATGGTTATTGGGCTTCAGAAGGGGCGCTCTACAAAAGAAAAGGTGTTTCGTAACTTTGGAATGCCTCATCCCGAAGGATACAGAAAAGCATTGCGTCTTATGAAGTTTGCTGAACGATTTCAAGTGCCCCTTGTTACTTTTGTAGATACACCTGGTGCTTATCCTGGGATTGGTGCTGAAGAAAGAGGGCAGGCTCACGCGATAGCCTCTTGTATTGAAACTATGGTTTCACTAGACATACCAACCCTTACTTACATTATTGGAGAGGGTGGAAGTGGAGGGGCTTTAGCCTTGGGGGTAGCTGATAGAATTGTTATGTTAGAATATTCTATTTACTCCGTTATTTCTCCAGAGGGGTGTGCTGCTATTTTGTGGAATGATCAAAGTGCGGCAGAAAAAGCAGCTGAAGCTATGCGGGTCTCCGCTCGTGAGGTGGCTCAGTTTGGTTTTATTGATGAGGTTTTGGAAGAGCCCTTGGGTGGAGCGCATCGAAGCCAGAAACTGATGGCGAAGAATTTGGAAAAAAATATTCTTTATCATTTAAGTCAGATTTCTAATGATTCAAGGCACAAAAGGCTTGAAAAATATAGAAAAATAGGAGTTCCATTATGATTAAAAGCATGACTGGTTTTGGATCTGTTGAAGAAATGCGGCATATTTTTACTCTCTCTGTAGAAGTTAAAAGTGTTAATCATCGTTTTTTAGAAATGAGGGTGCGTCTTCCTTCCGATTGGAATGATATTGAAATTTCAGTCAGAGAATTTATTAAGAAAAAATTTCAGCGAGGCTATTTTGACATTTCTATCAGAAGGGAGCTTTTGCCAAGTCAAGCAAGTGGAACTTACATAGTTAATACTCAACTAGCAAAAAATTATTATGAGGCTCTTCTTAAAGTAACAAAGGCACTTAAAACATCTGCCCCCTCTCCAGATGTTTTGTTTCGAAATTCTGATTTCATTCACTATCAAAGCTCTAAAATATCTGAAACTATGAAGTGGAAAACCATAAAACCTTCTTTAGAAAAAGCCTGTCGCTTACTTCAAGGAATGAGAATCAAGGAAGGGCGATTTATCGTTCAAGAAATAAAAAAGCGGCTCAATATATTAAGTAGTTTAGAGAATGAAATTGCAAAAATGGCTCCGAAAGTAAAGCAAGCTATGGAAGAAAAACTAAAAAAAAGGGTAGCTGAATTAGGGCAAACGGTTGAGATAACCCCTGAGCGTCTAGCACAAGAGGTTATTTTTTATGCAGAAAGAGCCGATATAACAGAAGAGGTGGTAAGACTTAAAAGTCATCTTATACAGTTTAAGGGGATACTTTCCTCAAAAGAAGCTCAAGGTAAACAACTTGATTTTTTAGTACAGGAAATGAACCGTGAGATTAATACGATCTCTTCAAAGGCACATGATTTAGGAATTAATAAAATGGTAGTGGTTTTTAAAACAGAGCTTGAAAAATTAAAAGAACAAATTCAAAACATTGAGTGAAAAATGGGTGAAGGACATTTATTTATTATTGCTGCCCCTTCGGGTACAGGGAAAACAACAGTTTGCCAGAAGATTTTAGAAAAAATTCCTGCCACAGTACTTTCTATTTCTTATACCACAAGAAAATCAAGGAAAGGAGAGGTGAATGGGCAACATTACCACTTTATTTCCAAGGAAGAGTTTCGAGAGCTTCGAGAAAATGATTTTTTTGCGGAATGGGCCGAGGTTTATGGTGAATGGTATGGAACGAGTTTAGAATTTTTGAATAATCAAATGTCACTTGGAAACGATGTGATCTTGGATATTGATACGCAGGGGGAAAGAAAAATTAAAGAACGCTTTAAAAATAAAGCCATTTCTATATTTCTTTTACCTCCTTCCCAGGAAGAACTCAAAAAACGTCTTGAAAAGCGAGGAACAGATTCCAAAGAAGTTATTGAAAAAAGATTTTCTTTTGCTCAAGCGGAAATAAAACAATCTCAGCATTTTAATTATGTTATTGTGAACGATAATCTAGAAAAGGCTTTTGAAGAGGTCAAAAAAATTGTTTTATTTCATAGAAAAAAAGAATGAATCCATCAGATCCTATTAAGTCGGGGCTCGACTTTGACAATGAAGTTAAAGAAATTGTAGAGGGACTACTTCGCTATCACCCTGAAGCCCAGAAAGAGACTATTTATAAAGCCTATGAGCTTTCTAAAAAGGCTCACCTTGGCCAGAAAAGACAATCAGGGCAAGATTTTTTATCCCATCCGCTTGCTGTATCTAAAATTCTCGTTGAAATGAAATTAGATGTGCCTTCTATTATCACAGGATTTCTTCATGATATTGTTGAAGATACGCTTGTTACTTTAGATGAAATTAAAAAAGAGTTTGGGGAGGATGTGGCTCATCTTGTGGATGGCGTTACCAAGCTTTCTAAAATTAAATTTAATACTACTGAAGAAAAACAGGCAGAAAATTTTAGAAAAATGTTTTTAGCGATGGCTCAGGATATTCGAGTTATTATAGTAAAGCTTGCTGACCGTCTCCATAATATGAGAACACTGGGTTACATCCCTTACCAAAAACAACAACGTATTTCACAGGAAACGCTTGATATTTATGCCCCCTTAGCTAATCGCTTGGGAATTTCTTGGTTGAAGAGCGAACTTGAAGATTTGGCGCTACGTTATTTAAAGCCGGAGATTTATTATAAACTCGTTGAAAGGGTAGTTCAAAAGAAGAAAGAGCGTCAAAAGTATGTTGATGAGGTGGTAGAAGTAATCGAAAGCACACTTAAAAAATATAATATTAACGCACAGGTAAAAGGTCGCCCAAAGCATTTTTATGGCATTTATAAAAAAATGGAGGAGCAAAAATTAGATTTTGATCAAGTTTTTGATGTTTTAGGTTTTAGAATTATCGTTGATAAAATTAGTGAATGTTACGAAGTATTAGGGGTTATTCATTCTGTTTGGAAGCCCGTTCCTGGGCGCTTTAAAGATTATATAGCCATGCCTAAAGCAAATTCCTATCAATCTCTACACACGACTGTAGTAGGTCCTTATGGAGAAAAGGTGGAAGTACAAATTCGAACAAAAGAAATGGATCTTATTGCTGAGCGGGGGATTGCAGCCCACTGGCATTACAAAGAAGGCCACATGGATAGAAAGGATGTGGAAAGTTTTACGTGGCTTCGACAATTAGTAGAGTATCAAAAAGAATTAAAAGATCCGTCTGAGTTTTTAGACACTGTCAGGGTTGATTTATTTCCTGGAGAAATTTATGTTTTTACACCTAAGGGAAAAGTGATGGAGCTGCCTACAGGCGCAACCCCCATTGATTTTGCTTATTCTGTTCATACAGAGGTTGGAAATCATTGTGTAGGGGCTCGGGTTAATGGCAAAATTGTTCCTTTGAGACATAAGTTAAAAAGTGGAGATACTATTGAGATTTTAACAGATCCCAATCGGCTTCCTAGTAAAGATTGGATGCAATTTGCTATTACCTCTCGAGCAAAATCAAAAATTAGAAGATTTATTAAAGAAGAACAGCGCCAACGCGGGCTTGAAATTGGAAAAGAACTGTGTGGAAAAATGTTTAGAAAATATTCGCTTAATTTTCAGAAATTTTACATGTCGGAAGATTTAAAACCAATTGCAAAAACTCTCAATTATAAATCGGTAGATAATATGATTGTAGCAGTGGGGTATGGTTTATTGGGTGCAGAAAACATTGCTCAGAAATGTGCGCCGATTGAAGTACTCAAAAAAGAAGAGTCTGTTAAAAGAGCACCTCCACCCCTATCTAAAGAAGGCTCAGTCAGCCATATTAAGGTTCGAGGTCTTGATGATATTTTAGTTCACCATGCTAAGTGTTGTAATCCCTTGAAAGGAGATTCTATTATTGGTTTTGTAACTCGAGGTCGTGGGGTTACGATCCATCGTGCCAACTGCGCAAAGATGCTAGCCAGTGATCCTCAAAGAAAAATAGAAGTGAGTTGGGATCGAGGTGTTGATGTTCAAAGGAGAATTAAGGTTAAAGTTATTTGTCTTGATAAAAAAGGCCTTCTTGTTGAGATGAGTAAAGTGTTTACGGATTCTGGTATTAATATTGTGTCAGCACAAATTCGAACAACGCGCGATAAAAAAGCCATTAATATTTTTACAGTTAATGTGACCGATACAAATCAGCTTCGAGAAGTGATGCGTACCATGGAAGGGCTCGACGGGGTCATCTCAGTCGAAAGATTATAAAGGAGAGAGTAATTATGGGTCCTGCCGCCTGGGCTTATTGTCATCCCGGAAGCGCGATAGCGCTATCCGGGATCCAGTATTTTATTTGCGTTGTTGAGTGACCCATTCTTGAATAATTTCTTTTAATATGACGAGTGGAAGTGGCATGCTGAGTAACACCACATCATGAAATTTTCGAATATCAAATTTGGATCCAAGCTCAGCCTTTGCCCATTCTCTTAAATCATAAATAGCTCGTTGCCCAACTTTATAAGCCAATGCTTGTCCTGGCCAAACAATATAGCGATCAATTTCATTATTCATTTCCATCTCATTGGCAACTCGAGTCTCTTTCATAAATTCTAATGTCTTTTCCCTGGACCATCCAAAGTAATGAATACCAGTGTCGACCACGAGGCGAATAGCTCTCCATGCTTGATCTAGAAGCATCCCAACCCGCTGCAGTGGAGAAGAGTAGGCCCCCATTTCATCTGCTAATCGCTCTGTATAATGGGCCCATCCTTCAATATAGGCAGTAAAGCCACCATGTTTTTGGAATTTGGGAATACCTTTTTGCTCAGTTGCAATGGCAATTTGTAGATGATGCCCTGGGATGGCCTCATGAAAGGCCAGAGTTTCCATTGAGTAATTAGCCCACTCTTCAGGTTTTAGTG
>CAYJUJ010000096.1:0-6396 GCA_964373325.1 uncultured bacterium | reverse complement strand
CACGAGAAAATTTTTCCTGATCTCTTAGATAATATTAAATCATGGGTTTATAATCATCCAGAGTGGTTATGTCTCAACCCGTCCTAATAGTATCTGCTCTTAAAGAAGAACTGAAAGATTTCAAAGGGCATTTAAAAAATCTTAACAAAATAACTTATAAAAATTTTATTTTTATGACTGGGGAATTGGGCCCAACAAAAATTTTTATTGTCCAATCGGGAGTGGGCATGGAAAAAGCAAACCAAGCTATTAAAATTGCTCTTGATGTTGTAACCCCTAGTTGCATTATTGTTACTGGCTTTTGCGGTGCTACTCAAACCCATATCCGAGTTTCAGACCTTATTATTAGTGAAAAACTGATATTTAAACACGTGGATTCTGACTTTTATACAAGCCATGAAGAACTCTTAACCCTTGCTCAATCTCTAGCAAAAAAAAGAGGCTTTTGTGGAACAACTTTGACAACAAATGTACCGATCTACAAGGCTTCCCTAAAGCTTGCTTTAGGGGGGAAAACAAATTGCTTAGCGGTCAACATGGAAGGATATGCTGTAGCCCAAGTCGCAAAAGAATTTCAAATACCTTTTATTGAGGTCAGATCTGTTCTTGATACAGCTGAAGAAGATCTGGTGGAACATTCACAATCTAAAAGTTCTTCTTTTTTTAAACAAAAATTTGAAGAATGGAAAAAATCTAGAAGTAAGCGGTTGGCTCAGAATGCTTTAACACCCTTCCTTGTATCTTTTGTTTCAAAAATTAATGAGACTAAACTTTGCTAAATAGGCTGCAAGTTTTGAAAAATAACCACTCATCAAAGTTATTCCTAAAATAAGAAGTAAAACACCACTTGCCACCGATACAAAACGTAAATATTTTCTAAATTTTTCAAAATAAAATAAAAAAGAATTTAAGAAAATAGAAAAAATTAAAAATGGAATTGCAAACCCTAAAGAATAAGCGGTCAAGAGCATAATACCACTACCCACATCACTCTTCGTAGCAGCCAAAGTAAGGATAGAACCCAAAATAGGCCCCACACAAGGCGTCCAAGCCGCAGCAAATACCATCCCCACAAAGACAGAGCCAATATAACCCATGGGTTTTGTTTGAAGATGTAATTTTTTATCTTTTTCGAGAAAAGAAAGTTTTAAAATTCCTAAAAGGTGGAGAGCAAAGATGATAATAAGCCCTCCTCCCACTCGAGCCACCAGATCTTGATACTCTACTAATATTTTTCCAAAAAAACTGGCCGAAGCTCCAAGGCTGATAAACACAAAAGAAAAACCAAAAATAAATAAAAGTGAATGTTGAAGAGTTCTTTTAAAAATAGAAGTTTTTGAGCCGCCAACTAACTCATCAAAAGAAATGCCTGTCACATAAGAAACATAAGATGGAAGAAGTGGTAACACACAAGGAGAAAGAATAGAAAGAAGCCCTGCAACAAAAGCTACAAATAGAGAAAGATTGTCTGAGTTCACCATGACTTCCTTTTATTTATAGGCTGGAATGCCTGTTACAGTTTCACCAATAATAAGGGTATGAATATCGTGGGTACCTTCATAGGTTTTTACAGCTTCTAGATTGCACATATGACGCCCAACAATATATTCATAAGATGTTCCATTAGCACCCAGCATATCCCTTGCCATTCGAGCGATCTCTAAAGCCATCCAACAGTTATTCTTTTTGGCTAAAGAAACATGATAATGTTTGATTTTATCATCATCTTTCAACTTAGCTAATCGCCACACCAATAGTTGAGCTTTAGTAATCTCTTGTACCATCCATGCTAATTTTTGTTGAATCAATTGAAATGAGGCCAAAGGTTTTCCAAAAGCTATTCTCTCTTTACAATATTCAAGGGCTTCGTGATAGCACGCCATAGCCGACCCAAGAACTCCCCATGCAATGCCGTACCGAGCTTGATTAAGACACATGAGGGCCGATTTTAAACCGTCCGAGTGAGGCAAGATGTTGGACTCTGGTATTTCACAATCACTAAAGAAAAGTTCACTTGTTGTAGAAGCACGCAGTGCAAATTTTCCTTTAATATCTTTTGTTTCAAAACCAGGGGTGCCTTTTTCTACTAAGAAACCCCGAATTCCTTTTTCTGTCTTGGCCCAAACGACTGCTACATCAGCTACTGAGCCATTAGTAATCCATGCTTTAGCCCCATTAAGAATATAGGAGCTCCCTTTTTTAACAGCCTTAGTTTTCATACTTGATGGATCAGAACCAGAATCAGGTTCCGTTAAACCAAAGCAACCAATAGCCTTTCCTTGTTGCAAAAGAGGAAGCCATTTTTCTTTTTGTTCAGAAGATCCAAACGTCAGAATAGGATACATCACAAGAGAGCCTTGAACTGAAACAAAACTTCTAAGACCACTATCTCCACGCTCTAATTCCTGCATAATAAGGCCATAGGCAGTACTATTCAAACCTGCACAACCATAACCCTCTAATTGAGCGCCTAAAAGCCCTAAACTTCCTATTTTAGGAATGAGTTTTTTTGGAAAAAGGGCTTTTTCATAGCAATCTTCAATAATGTTTAAAACCTCTTTTTCGACAAAATCTCTCACTGTTTTCCGAATCATTTTCTCTTCTTCGTTGAGAAGAAAATCAATGTCGTAAAAATCAAGCCCTTTAAACGGTTCCAATTTTAAATCCTTTCGGTGAGAAACCTGCCTCTCCCTGTAGCCTGTCCCCGCGAAGGCGGGGAGAAGGGGATTGAGGAGAGGGTGAACTTACATAGCCAGTTACACCACGCAAAATCTCCATATCTTTCTCTAAAATGCCTTTATCTTGAATGACATAAAGTCTTTTTAAAGTTTCAAGCACAGATCCTAGATAAGTAAAAGCAGTTTTTCGCTGTGAAGAAAATTTGTCTGAAGTGGAAATAATAATAGCGCCATCATATTTTGAAGCGCGTTCAAGAGCTTCTTTAAGAAGCTCATTTTCATCTTCTCTTTCTGAAATAAAAATAGGCCCTTGCTCATGTTTATTTTTATTTTTTTCACTCTTCAATATAATAAAGCCCTTGATGCCAAACTGATCTTGTTTAAAAGCTATAATTTGATCCACCTCTGAAGCCGACATCAACTCAAAATACCTCATCAGAACACCTCACTTGTTAAGCGCTGTGACAAGTCCGAATGTACATAGTCATTGAATGATTTTTGTGAAACTGAAAAATCATTCAATGACGCCTAACGCTTGCACAACAACAGCGATACCCATGCCTCCACCTATACAGGCGGAGCCAATACCATATTTTAATTCTCTTCGTCTCAACTCCTTTAGTAAAGTTAAAAGAATTCGAGCACCACTTGCCCCTAAAGGGTGCCCTAGAGCAATAGCTCCCCCATTTACATTCGTTCTTTCTCGATCCAGTTTTAACTCCCGCTCAACTGCCAAATACTGAGCAGCAAAAGCTTCATTCACTTCAACTAAATCTATATTTTTAAGATTCATCTCTGCTTTATCAAGCGCCTTGCGAATAGCCCCTACAGGACCAAGCCCCATGCGTTTTGGGTCACACCCCCAAGAGCTCCAACTTACTAATTTCCCAAGAGGAGAAAGTCCTTTATCATGAGCCCTTTTTTTGGTCGTTAACACTAGAGCGGCAGCACCATCACAAATACCACTGGCATTGCCCGCTGTTACAACTCCATCTTTCAGAAAAAGAGGTGGTAGTTTTGATAATGCATCTAATGTTGCATCTGATCTAGGATGCTCATCTTTTTCAACAACTCCCGTTTTTAATTCCACTGGCCAGATTTCATCTTTAAAAAAACCTTTCTCTTGGGCTCTTTTAACTCTTTGTTGGGAAAGTAAAGCATACTCATCGCATTGCTTACGCGTTATATCCAGTTCTTTAGCTAAGTTTTCAGTTGTCATTGCCATTGAGAGATTCACATAAGAATCAGTGAGAGCGCCCCAAAGAGAGTCTTCAAATTCGTGATGCCCCAAACGCAATCCAAAGCGGGCTTTTCTGACAACATAGGGAGATTGGCTCATGTTTTCACTGCCACCTGCCAAAACACAATCAGCTTCATCTAATAAAATTTCTTGGGCAGCATTGACCACGGCTTGAAAACCAGAACCACACAGGCGATTAACAGCTAGCGCTGGCACATGAATAGGAATGCCCGATTTGAGTCCTATGTGTCTTGCGATATATGCAGCATCGCGACTTGTCTGAGCAACGTTTCCAAAGATAACACTATTAATTTCAGAAACGCCTAGTCCACTCTTATGAAGTGCACCTTTGGCGGCCCAAACTCCTAAATCTGTAGCTGAGCAATCTACAAAAGCTTTTCCAAAAGCTCCAAAAGGAGTTCGCGAACCATCTAGAATAACAACTTCATTCGACATATTAAAACCATCATATAAGGGAGTCCTTAAGTCAACCGAAGACTGTCTTTAAAAGGACAACCTTCAGTAACTTGGCCTGGTTTTTGCTAGTCTATTTGGCTACAAATATGGCAATTAAGTATAAAATATATCAATCAGAATACCCCTATCATGTATATAATAGGGTTAATAATAAAGAACGTTTGTTCAAATTAAAAAATACATTTCCTGTATTTATTGAAGCTTTGCGAGAAAGTGCTGAAAAGTATGCAGTCTTACCACATCACTTTGTTTTACTGGAAAATCACTATCACCTTATGGTTTCCACACCAAAATGCAACTTGTCATTATTCATGACATCTCTCAATACAAAGATATCTAAAAAATTAAATAAATCACTAGGAAGAATTAATCACTTTTTTGGTGGGCGCTATGGAGCAACAGTTATACAAGATGAAAGTTATATCTTTAGGCTAATAAAATATATTTATCAAAATCCTGTTAAAGCAGGGATAGTAAAAACGCCATCATTATATCCTTATTCTTCGCTAAAGTTTTATTTAGAGAAAAAAGAGAGTATAAATGGCTTTTTCTGGGATCCTTGTTTAAGCAGTTTAACGAAGGAAAGCAAAATAGATACCCTTCACAATTTATGTAGTGTTAATCTAGACGCTTATGAATTCAAACTGCTAGATGAATCTTTAAAATATAAAAATCTCTAGTTACACTTCTGCCCATCTAATAAATTAAGGTTGTCCATCAAAAGACAGTCTTTGAAAAGACTGTCTTTATCAAGTATAGGGAAAATAATGAAAAAAAGTATAGCTTCCTTAAAGACTGTCTTTCAGAGGACAACCTTCGGTATTGATACAGGTGGAACTTTTACCGATTTTGTACGACTTGATGAAAAAGGTAACATCTCGATTTATAAAACCCTTTCAACCCCTCACAACCCCGCAAAAGCTATTATTTTAGGCATTGCCGCTGATAAATCACGAAAAAAAATCATTCATGGTTCAACTGTTGCCACCAATGCCCTCCTAGAACACAAAGGAAGTAAAACTGCTTTTATAACAACAAAAAATTTTGAGGATATTCTTTATCTGGGTCGTCAAAACAGACTCGAACTCTATAATCTAAACGTTCAAAAACCAGAGCCTCTTGTTAAAAAAGAACTCACTTTTGGCATTCAAGAAAGAATATTAGCGTCTGGAAAAATACAAACTCCGCTCTCAGAAGCTGAAATACGCAAAATTTTAAAAAAAATATTAAACAAAAAATGTGAATCACTTGCCATCTGTCTTCTTCATTCTTATGCCAACCCTCTACATGAGAAAAAAATCAAAAAACTTCTTAAGACCTGGCCTCACATATCACTTTCTTCAGAAATACTTCCTGAATATCGTGAATATGAAAGAGCAAGCACCACTGTTGTTAATGCTTATGTCTCACCCATGATGTCAAAGTATTTATCTTCACTCGAAAAAAATCCTCAACTCAAAAAAACAAAACTCCATATCATGCAATCAAACGGAGGCTCCATTGGAGCCAAAGAAGCGGGTGAAAAAGCAATCCACACAATACTGTCCGGCCCTGCAGGGGGTGTTGTTGGAGGAGAAACTATAGCCAAAGCTTGTGGATATTCCAACATCATGACATTCGACATGGGCGGCACCTCAACAGACGTAAGTCTTATTCCTCAAGCCATTCAATACAGCACTGAATCAACCGTTGCTGGACATCCTGTAAAAGTACCTATGATCAATATTCACACCGTTGGAGCCGGAGGAGGTTCCCTTGCCATTGTTGAACATGGAACTTTAAGAGTTGGCCCTGAAAGTGCCGGCGCTGATCCTGGCCCTATTTGCTATGGCAAAGGCAACAACATCACAGTTACAGATGCAAATCTTTTTTTGGGACGTCTTCACCCAAATTTTTCCTTAGGTGGAAAAATGAAGCTTGAAACCAAAAAAGTAGAAAAAAAGATGAAAGAACTCGCCAAGAAATTAAATCTTTCCCCTATAAAAACAGCTCTTGGTATTA
>CAYJUJ010000095.1:3765-6453 GCA_964373325.1 uncultured bacterium | reverse complement strand
TTTCTTCAACTGTAGCAATAGTGAGTTCTTTTTGAAGGGTTTTACTTGTTGTATACACAATCCGTGCTTCTGCCTTAATGTTTACAAGCCCAGGTGCTAGTTCTATTTTAATCTCAATTTTTTCCCCTGGATGAAGTTTCTTTTTTGTCGCAACAAAAGCTCCGCCTTCAGAAATATTGTGGATTGTTACAGGAGTGTATTTTTCAGTATCTGGCAAAAGTATTTTAGCATTAAGTTCAATATCAGCACGGGTGTGTTGTCGACGTTCTACAAAAGCTAGTTTTGTTTTTTTCTGTGGATCCAAATGCGTGATACCTCTTCTTTAAAAATAGCACACAAAAGTTAAATGACAAGGGAAGGGTGTCCCTAAAACACCCCTTTCTGGACAGTCACCTTTTTCGGCAAATTGAATTACAATTTAGGGCAACTTTTTAAATTTACATTTCTGTAGATTTTAAAATATCAAGTAAAATCAAACAGTTAAGTATTTAACAAAGTGGCATGCTTCTTGCTCATTCAATGGGTAGAGAGAGTACAAGTAGAGCGAGTGTTACAGAGGGCTGATAAGGAGTTGTTGTTATGAAAAAAGATCAAATGCAAGGAATTTTATTTATCCTTCCTAATAAAAATGGAAATCAAACAAAGAGTGCTATGATCCGTCCAAAGGGTGTTGAAGAAGCTGAAGAATTTAAACGCAAAATGGAAACTTTGGAAGATGTTAAAATAAAGCTTCAAAAAATTGCAGAGATTCAGAAAAAATTAAGAGATCTTCTTGAGACGTTATCAAAAAGGGTCGAAAGTTCTAAATAACATTACTTTAAACGCTCCTTATGTTATAAAATCTACATGGGGTTTAAAAAGACTCTACCCATCTTAATAAGTATTTTTATTATTTTTGACTGCCATGCAGAATCAAAAAAAGAATCTCCAAAGCAGAGTTCTTCTTCACCTATTTTTACCTATCATAACGCAAATTTAGAATATCATTATACTCCTATTCCAGGGGAAGTTAATTTAGATAAATCAAGCCTCCATGTTCTTAACTTGGAAGGGGAGTTTAGTCTTGTGCCGAAGATAAAATTAAGAACCGAAGTACCCTTTATTTATCGAAAGTATAAATCAAGAGTGGGAAGTACAACAACCATAGGAAATCCTTATTTAGGGGTTTTAGCCGAAGTTCTTACTGGAATTGATCGAGATTTTCCAACTTTTGCTTTTCTAGAAGGAGGAGTTAAATTTCCACTTCATTCAGAAACGGCTGTTACTTTTGAAAGAACAGATTTATCCTTGGGTATTAGATATCTGAAAGAGGTATATTACTTCACCCTTGGAACTCATGCTTATTATATTATTAAGATTGATCACGATAATACTGGTAAAAACCACGGTAATGAATTTAATTCATTTTTATCGGCTGCACTTCATACAGGTTTTAAATGGGATTTCACTTTTGATTTTAAGTATAGGCTTTCTTTTGGGTATAAAGATAGGAATCGAAGAATTTCTTCTCAATCTATTTTTAGCTTGAGCCCTTCCTTTATTTATCATTTCAATCCTAATTTAGATGCATGGACGAGCTTAAGTATTCCGCTACGAGATGCGCAGTTTAATAATATTGCGTTTGCGTTTGGAGATTTCGAGTCACCAGGGCTTCTCGGCCCAACGTTTTCCTTGGGTGTGTCGTATAAATTTTAGATTTGTTGAAAGGAGTTGCTGACAAGTTGGTTACCGATATAAATTTCAACTCCTGTAATGTCACGGACCTGTACATTTTGAAGAACTGGGTTTAAATTATTGTAAGGGCCAGGATTAGAAGCATCCACAAATAAAGAATTTGTAGGAATATTTAAAGCAATTTTAACGGGGCCTGATTTACCTGTTTGAAATATAATGTTCATAGGAATCGCTTGGCTTCCGGCTGGGGTCGTACTAGCGACCGCCCCTTGTGTTACTGAGCCTGTATTTCTTAAATCTGCATAGTTAATATGAACACCAGTTGAGCCATTCATTTCTGAGAAATAAGCTTTCATGAGGGATTGCCCATTGGTTGAGAAAACCTCAACACCTGCACCATCTGCCAATTTGAGAGTATTTTTCTGTGCCCCACAAGCAGATATCGCTAAGGCAATAAGGCTTAAAGCAAATAATTTGTATAATTTATCTATCTTCATTTTGATGAGTCCAACACAAAGATTCAATACCCACCCACTAGTAGAGCAAGCCCTATGCCATAGACCCCTTTTTTATATCTTATTAAAATGATTGATTTTTTTTAAAAAAGAGAGAGTTTAAAAACAGTGAAATATGTCCAGTGTTTAGTCATAACCTTAAAAATATAATATAACATATTGATATCATTATATTTTATTCATAAGAGAGGGTTTTTATTTAACCTGTTCAAGAAATTGACAAAGGAAATTATCTGCTTAATTTTTAGCTGGCATTTTTTTCCCTATTTTGTGACTGGCGATCTTTGAAATTGAGCTTGATGTGCATGATTAATAAGCATTTATGGGTGGCACTTTTTCTGGCCTTTTTTGACAGGCACTTTTGACAGGCATATCATGAGCTGAAAGATGTCTGTCAAACTAGTTTCTCTCATTTGCTTTTTGGGGCTTCTTACGGCTTGTACCACTCTCAAAGAAGATTTTCGTTTTCGCCCAGAAGCCAATCAAAAAGCACTCATGC
>CAYJUJ010000095.1:0-3665 GCA_964373325.1 uncultured bacterium | reverse complement strand
ACTCTCAAAGAAGATTTTCGTTTTCGCCCAGAAGCCAATCAAAAAGCACTCATGCAGGCTAGTTTTGCTATGAAAACAGAAAACTATATTCATAACAAAATTAAAGAAACAAAATATGAGAATGTCGAATTTGAAATTCTTTCAACAGTCAAAAAAATAAATCCTGATGGAAGTGTTATTCTCGCTAAGAAAGTTCTTTCTAAAAAAGGAACCATGTCACTCAGGGATCTTGGTTTTCCAGAAAAGGGGGAGGAGCTTCTTTTTACTCTAGATCCACGAGGTACTGTGCTTGATGTATCAGGGGAGGAGCCTGGTTCTATTTTTTATCTTCCTTTTTTTATTTTTCCAAAAAAAGAGGTTGAACGGGGAGAGACCTGGGAAGAGGAGTTTCAGTGGAATGCCACAAATCAACCTTTTACAATACTCACAAAACTTCAGTCGAGATTTGTAGGTATGCAAAAATATAATGAAAAAAACTGTCTTCGAGTTGATTTTAAAGCACTCTCTCTTGGCTTGCCTCAAAATTCAGATATGGATTTTAATAATTCTTCTGAAGGGTATTATCTATGGCACAAAGAAACCAATCATGTGCTTTATGCAGAAACCCATTTTTTAGATATGCTCTCAACAGTTGATAATACACAATCTGTCACACTTTCTACTTTTAAATTAGAAGATTTTTCTGCAAAACTTTTGCCAACAAATTCCAATCAGAATAAAAGCCAAAATCAAACAACACATTAAAGCAAAAACATCTCCAAACTTGGTATAAAATGTTGTTATCCGAGGTGATTGAATAGAGCTTGAGAGAATTATTTTTTCTCCAAGTTTCGATTGTGTTTGAATGAATCCTGTTGCATCAATAAAGGCACTAATACCCGTATTAGTACACCGAACCAAGGGTACCTTGTGCTCAATACTTCTAAATACAGATAGGGCTAGGTGTTGATAGGCACAGGCACTTTCTCCAAACCATGAGTTGTTAACAACATTTAGTAAAAAAGTAGCCCCTCCTTTCACAACAGCCCGAACAAAAGAGGAGATAAGATCTTCATAGCATATAAGTGCTCCCATTCTTTCTCCTTGAAGCGGAAAAACCTGGACTTTTTTTCCAGAAGAGAAATCACTGACTTCTTTGATCAATTTTTTAAGAGAAGGAAAAATATTTGAAAGAGGCATGTACTCCCCAAACATGAGAAGATAAACTTTGTTATATCTTCCCAAAACCGTTCTTTCCGGTGAAATAAGAAAAGTACTATTAAAATACTCGGTCTTATCAAAACTAAATTCTTTTGCATATCCACCAAAATAGAGTGGAGTTTTTGCAACAGCCGCTCTATCAAACATTTTTAATTGTAGTTGAAGATCAATATTGAAATCCCCAGGCACAGATGTTTCAGGCAATACTATAAGGTCAGGGTTATTCTTGGCTGCTTCAAGTATCATGCTAAAATTTCTTTCATGAACTTGTTCTATAACTGAAAGTTGAGATTGGCCTTCAATTGATTTTTCAAAATTTCCCACGTTGGTTTGGAGAAGGGATAATTGCAGCGGCATTGAATTAAGATTTTTCCCTTTAACAAAATGAATGCGATTCCACCCATAGAAAAAAAGGAGAAAACTTATCAAGATTGCAATACTTGTAGCAATCCATGGAAAAGCTTGCTTTTTAAGAAGAGATTTGAAAATTTGAAAAAAAACAGTGTTTATAAAAACTATAAAAAAGGTAAGCCCATACACTCCAGTTATATCTGCAATTTGAATAAAATAAAGCTCCCTATAAAATCCCCCTGGTAAATACCAAGGAAAAAGATGCGGGAAAATATATTCTATAACCGTGTAAGAAAGAGGGGCTGTGAGTAAAAATGGAATGGGTGTGTGTAACGAAAGTGTTCGAAGAAGCCCTCCAAATAACGCAAAAGAAACCCCGGAAGCCAAAGCAAAAAGAATAAGTGTTAGGAAAGCTAAGCTACTACTAAAACCACCAAATTCTTTCATTGTAAAGGTGAGCCAATAAAAACCAAGAAGATGAACTATAAAGCCAAAGAAGAGGCCATAAAGAATAGTCTCTTTAAGCCTTGAACTTTCAAGAACAAAATAGAATGGAATAAAACAAATAAAAAGAAGAAAGGAAAAATCCCACTTTGGAAATCCTAAAACCAGGAGAAGTCCGCTTACCAAAGTGAGTAAAAGTTTCATTTTAAGTCAAGCATTTTTACGAGAATTGAAAAGATATCTGTTGATTGAATTGAAGGAATAGAACCATGCGCAATTTCACGTCCATACATGTAAAAAATACCAGCCATTTCTGGATGGTAAGAATCATAGCCATGCTGTCCAAAGAATGTTGAGGGTTCTATTTCTTGTCCTGCAGTTGCTTGATCCATCAGATGAAAGCCAGGTGTCGCAATGAGAACAACATCACCTGTATTAGTAGGATGATTCAAATCAAACTTTTCGTGTCTATGAAGGATACAGGGCATTTGTTCTCCTGGATTTTTTGGTTTTATAAGTACGTGCTCAAATATGGCTTGTTTCTCAGAGTCTTTTAATTGTGAAAAAACCTCTGCGATTTTAGATTGATGACTTGAATATTCTTGTGGATCTACAACTCCATCTTTTTCACGACCCTTGATGTTGAGATAAAGATGTGCTGTGCCACCAGATGCTACAGCTCGTGCAAAGTAGTTAAGTTTTCCGTCCTTTGCTTCTTGAATAAACCCGTGTTTTTTTAACACTCGATTAGGATAAAAAAGCGACCAGATAGGGGCCATTCCATGATCACTCACGACAACAAGCCCTATGTTTTCTTTTGCTTTATCAATATGTTCCATAAGATCATTAAGAACAGTGTTTGTAAATTCATAGCCACGCTTCACATAATCTGCATATTGTTTTACTTTTTGAGAATCCTCAAAACCTTTTTGTCTGGGATCAATGAGATTAAACTGATGCTGAACTTCATCAGTAATAGGAATGTAGAGGAGTAAAATATCCCAGTCCATTTTTTTGAGGGCGAGTTTAATAGCAGAGTGAAGATATTCAGAAAATTTTTCTGCTTGCATGAAATAATCATCTTCAGTGAGTGTTTTATGAATGTTGAAATGATCTGGAACGGTACTCGCGGGACCTAACTCTTTCTCAATCATGGTATAGAATTCTTCAGGGTAGGCTGTAGTATAATTTAAAGAACCTACGTAAACCTTTAAAGAAAGTGGTATTGAACTAAACCCTAGTAGTTTGCAAAAACTAGCGCGTTTTTGCCCTTGGCTTGTATAAGCTATTTTAAACCACTCTTGGTCGGAAGCAGACGCAATAACTCCATTTGATAGATTAGTATCTTCATCTACAACAAGAAAATCATAGTTTCTCGTCTTATCATTGGTTGTATCTAATAAAATAAAATAGATCTTTTTAGTTTGGTTTGAGTTTGTGGGAGAGTCTTTAAAATTAATTGAGATCACTTGAGGGATATTATAAGTTCTAAATGGTGCTGGAACTTTAATATGAGTGCCTTTTGTGAATTGATCTTCTGTCCATTCTTTAACACTTGAAAAAGAAAGGGCTTCAGGAAAAGGCATTCCCCAAGAGGCTGTCCGACGTTTTATTTCTTCCTGAGTTTGACCTGTGGCAGTACAACCTGGGTAGGATATGACTCCTACTTT
>CAYJUJ010000094.1:0-6472 GCA_964373325.1 uncultured bacterium | reverse complement strand
TGCGAGCCGAATGAAATGAGGCGTGGCAATCTCAGTGAATTACAGGATAAATTAGTGAGTGTATATTTGAATCTTGAAGTATGAGTTATTGAAGATCAACCGGTTGCAGCTTTTTTCTTGTTCTCAAAAAAAGCCTCAATGACTTCAAATGAATCTTGATCAAAAAACTGCTCGCCACAAGAAAAACATTTTTCACGAGGAACATTGGGGACAATAACTTTTTTTCCATTTTTTTCATAGACACGATCTTCGACAATTTCTCGTATTTCACAACTCTCACACATCGGACACTGGGTTAACTTAATAGGTCGTTTAGCCATATCTACAATATACCTTCTCTTTTAGCAGAAATCAAAATATAGAGAATATCTTTCCCATTAAATTGTTTGATTGCCCCCTTGGTATAAATAGGGACATTGTCATACGTAACCCCTTGAATTACATAAACTTTCTCGCCTCTATGTGTCTTGCCAGGACTTGTTGATCTCATAACTTTATCAATACCAAATGCGTTCACAATTGCTTCTAAGACATTAGCTCGTGTGATACCAGTGACATACATTTCAGACTCAGCTTTATCTGTAAATTTATAGTCCCCCTTCAATATTAAGCGTTTAATCTTAAAAAGTGCTTGTTCCATCTAGAAATAATTTTCACAAGTATAAAATTTTACTTTCTCGGAGTATTAAAAGCCAAAAGATTTCCATCAGGATCTTTAACAACAAACCATCTAGTACCCCAATGAGTATCTTCAGGCTTTACAATTACATGTTTACCAGCGGAAAGGCTCTTGAATCGCTCGTCGACATTTTCAGTATGAATATGAATTGTTGGTTTATGTTCTGATTTGCCTTTACTGCATTATCTTTAGCATCATGCTCTTCAGCTAAAACAACTGAAACATCCCCATCGCTTTTTAAGATAGCACCTCTTTCTTCATCTTCTTCTCCCCATGAACTGACTAATTTCCAACCCAAAGTGTTTTTGTAAAAATCAAGTGATTTATAAAAATCACTTGGATTTATGAATATATGATCAAACTTATCCATCATGCCCCTCCTATCAATTTTTAAGGAAGTTTAGCCACACTGAATTAAATATGCAAGCACATCTACTTCAATCTTATGAGTTTTCCTAAAAATACCATCCTGAATTCGATGAGATTGCCATCCCTGCCTTCGCAGGGACAGGCCTCCTCGCAATGACGGGAGCGCACATTACAACTCATATAAATGCTTATTATTTTTAATTTTAATGTAACTTCACAAGCCGGGCTGGGAGATGGAGTTCGAAAAGGGGGATAGAAACATCAAAATACTCACCTGTTTCTCCCTTCATTGTATAAGTCCCAACCATAGAACCCTCTGGGGTATTAAGCCTTGTAAAACTTCTATACTGAAAAACTTCTCTTGGCTTAATAACGGGCTGCAGCCCTATAACACCTGGGCCATTAACCTCTTCAATCTCCCCATAGGCATTAGTTACCTTCCAATAGCGTGATAAAAGCTGAATAATCCTATCACTTTTATTAACAATCTGTATTTCATATTCCCAAATGTAGAGATGCTCTTCGGGGGAGGAATGCTGGCGGTTATAAATAGGGCGGACTTTAACCTCTACGGCCTTTGTTTCTTGTTCATAAATCATATGTCGATTTATAATTACTTTTTAGTGTTAGGCAAGCGAATTAAATATTTCGTTCTTTGTGTTCGTGGCCGTCGAAGGAAAGAAGTTTTTTCTGACCATTGACAAGGGTTGTAATGTGAATGGGTTTTTGCCAAATAAAGTAAATATTTTCTAAAACGGCAAAGGCTTCGCGTACATCTAAATCAACCCCTTGGTGATCATGCATCAAAAACAATTCATGGCGATTTTCATAATTATCATTAATGACATAAATAAAAGGCTGCCCTAAATTAGTCATTGAAAAAAGAATTTTTTCTTTAATATCTTCAAATTTTCTGGATGTAATTTCGTAATTTCCAGTTCGAGGATTATAGTTATAAATAAAAAGTTGATGTTTTTCGCAAAATTCAGGGGTTAAAAAAGTGTCTATAAAAGTTATATCATTATGAGTTTTTCGAATTTCAAAAATTTTAGGTTGCCCATAACTACTTTCTCTATTCCACCGCCCTTCCACATCTTTAAAAAGCTCCAAACCTACTTTATATGGATTCATTGCTGTCGGTTGTTGCAACAAAGTGGCTGAATGGTGATCTGCATAATCAATAACTTCAGAATCTTTGAGTGCCTTTTCTGTTAAAATTTTGGAATGCCAGTAGCTTGCCCACCCTTCGTTCATAATCTTGGTTTGACGTTGCGGTGCAAAATAAAAACTTTCTTCTCGAACAATCCAAAGAATATCTTGCTGCCATGGCTCTAAAGGAGCTTTCTCTAAAAGAAAAAGTAAAAGATCCTTCTCACCCTTTTCTCTAAAATTAAGACGGGAATTACGACGAGCGGTTGCATTAATATCAATATTATCTTCAAGCGATAAAATATGGTCGATAAAATCCTCAACAGCCTCAAAGCCATAAATATCAGAATATCTTCGAATTCTTGAAGCATGATTAGCCATTTTATCAACCATGCGTCTATCGGTATGATTAAACCACTGATTATTTTTGAAAAAGTCACTGTGACCGTAAACGTGAGCCATCACTAACTTTTGGTCTATAAAACTATTACTCTTTAAAAGATAGGCATAGCAAGGATCATTATTAATAACCATTTCATAAATTTTTTGAACACCGTATCGAAAGCCCTTTGAAAGGTAGTCATAGTCCATTCCAAAACGCCAGTGGGGATATCGGGTTGGAAAACCGCCATAGGCAGCAACTTCATTTAAGTGGTCATAATCAAGGAGCTCAAATATGACTTCAAAGAAATTAAGATTATACCCTAAGGCATAACCCCTGATTTCATCTTTAAGCGCTTCTAGTTCTTTTGGTAAACTCATTTCCCTTTTCCTAAGAATTCCTTAATAGAAGCATAAACAGCCTCTTTACTTTCAATTCTTGAAGTAATGAGCGAATCCACATCTCTAAAATGATCCTCTAAATCTTTAATAAATTGGCCACTGCCATAACGGCTTTCCACTTGCCCATAGCAAAAAAGATTTACCTGAGGCATGATCTGGTAGCGCAACACATCAAGACAATGTTTTGTATCTTCTCCAGACCAGTTATCACCATCTGAAAAATGAAATACATAAACATTCCAATTTTGTTGAGAATATTCTCCTTCAATAATTTGATTGCAAAGTTTATACGCGGAAGAAATAAGAGTACCACCACTTTCCCTAGTTTTATAAAAAGCATCTTCTGTTACTTCTTTGGCTGCCGCATCATGAATGATATAACGCCTCTCAATACTGTTATATTGGGATCTTAACCATGTATCGATCCAAAAGGCTTCCATGCGAACAATTTCTTTTTGCTCATCACCCATAGAGCCAGAAACATCCATTTGATAAATGATGACTGCATTATGCTCTGGTTTTTCAGTAATTTTCCAAGATTTATATCGTTTATCTCTTTTGACTGGCAAAACTAAAGGATCATCTGCATTATAAGACCCTGTTGAAATTTCTCTTTTAAGAGCTTCTTTATAAGTTCTTTTAAAGTGTTTTAAAGATTCAGGGCCCTGCATGTGAATAGAAGAGTATTTGTTATGCCGCGCCATCACAAAACCACTTCCCTTGGGTTTAATCTTAGGAAGCTCTAATTCCTCTCCCAACATTTTAGCAAGTTCTTCAATAGTGACATCCACTTCCAAAGAATGTTCGCCTGGTTGATTGCCGGCTTTACCCTTTCCTACCTTTTGACTATCTCCCTTGGCTACCTCTGTACCTTCTTCTCCAGGGCCAGAGCCTACACCACCCATTTGCTTATCATTATAAATAAATTTAGGAATACGAATTCGTGGAAGAGGAATGCTTATAGAACTTTTTTCGGTTTGAGCACTCAAGGAGCCTTTGGTGATATACCTTTTAAGATTTTGTTTAATCTTTCCTTTGATGATGTTTTTGAAACGCGCAAAATCTGATTCGATCCTTCGAATCACTGTTCCTCCAGGTTATTTAGGATCACCTCGAGCAAAAATGCTAGATACATACTTAAGAGCACTTTCAGAACATATTTCACAATATCCAAAATCTTTAATGAGTCTTTCCCGAATAACTTTAATTCTTTCTCGAGTACTAGCATCAACAACGTCTTGAGCGAATGTAGAAAGCTTAATGCTATCTTTTTGATCTTCAAAAAGCTTAAGCTCTAATGCTTTGCGAAGCCTGTCATTGGTTTGATAGCTAAACTGTTTACCATCTTGAGAAAGAGTTGCTATGTAATTCATAATTTCTCTTCTAAAATCATCTTTACGACTTTCAGGAATATCTATCTTTTCTTCAATTCTCCTCATAAGCCTTTCATCTGGAGTTTGATCAAGTTGTGGCAACTTTTCTCTTTGAACATAGGCCTTCACGTTATCAATATAATTACTGCAAAGCCTCATAAGAGCGCCTTCATCGGCACTCACAGCACGTTGCACTTCTGATTTAAGAATGTCTTCATACTCTTGTCGTGCCACCCCTAGAAGCTCTTCATACATTTTTCTCTGCTCTTCATTGCTAATAAGGGAATTATGGCGAAGCCCTCCATGCAATTCATGAAGTAGTTGAAAAGCATTAATACAACCATGATCTTCTTTTTCGCTAGCCACAAGTGCATTTGAAATCTTATCTTGAACATAACGGGGAGAAATACCATGAAGCCCTTCTCTAAAGGCTTCTTTCCTGAGCTCTTTAACACTCTCCTCTGTATAACCAGGAACCTTTTGACTGTCATAAAGTTTTAACTTTTGGAGTAGTGTTAAGTTCGTTTTCTTGGGAATTTCTAAACGTGTGAGCACAGTCCACAAAGATGCAATTTCTAAGGAGTGAGGAGCAATGTGTTTTTTCTTCACTCGATGGGGTCCAAAATCTTTTTTATAAATTTTTACTTCTTCGGATACCTTTGTAATATAAGGAATATCAATCTTAATGGTTCGATCGCGGGGTGCTTCCATAAATTCATTATTTTGAAGTTTTTTATACTCCGGCTCATTAGTGTGTCCGATAATAACTTCATCTATATCTGTTTGAGCAAACTTTTTAGGCTTTATAGAATGCTCTTGAGAAGCACCTAAGAGGTCGTAGAGAAAGGCAACATCCAATTTTAAAACCTCGATAAACTCTACAAGCCCACGGTTAGCAACATTAAACTCACCATCAAAATTAAAAGCACGAGGGTCTGAATCGGAACCATAAATGGCAATTTTTCTGTAGTTTAAATCCCCTGTGAGTTCCGTTGAATCTTGATTTTTTTCATCCTTAGGTTGAAAGGTTCCAATACCCACACGATCTTTTTCTGAGAGCACTATACGATAAACCCGGATATGCTTAATCACTTCAGTCCAATCTCCGCCATATGTTTTTAAAAGACTTTTCATAATAAAACGGCATGGTGGGCACAGATCCCCTTCGATATGAATTTTTGTTTCACTTTGATGCTGATTAAGTCCCTCTAAAACTTTGGCTCGGTGAGCTTCAGGTATTAAATGCAATGGATCTTCATGCATGGGGCATGAAAACTCTGTTTGTCCTCCAAAAAGAACCTGGGCTGTATTTTCATCACCATTATTCACCCATTTAAAACTATACAAAGCCCCATCTAGACCTCTGGAATATCTTTCAAGCCCCCTCTTGAGAAGCCGACAAATAGTGCTTTTAGAGCCCCCTACAGGGCCATGAAGGAGAATAACTCTTTTTTCTGTTCCATATCGATGAGCTGCTGACTTAAAAACATTAACTAATTTCATAAGTGAAACATCAAGACCAAAAACAGCATCACGCCCTTCGTTATAAGGATCATCAAAAAATTTATAATGAATCATTTTTTTCTTAGCTTCAGTGCGCTCTTCTGTTCCATAGGACATAATCATGTCATAAATCCGCTGATAGGCTGATCTCGCAACTTTGGGATTTTCTTTTATAATTTCTAGGTAGTTTTCAAAACTCCCCTCCCAATGCAAATCTTTGTATTCTTCAATATTGCGGATATCTCTCAAAACCGATAACACATCCATGGAACCTCCTTGCATTAAGGTATCTTCTCTTCACTATACTTATCGTCTTATTGCGCTTAAGAATTTAGTTAAACTTCTCCACCTTGCTGCCAAAGCAACACCTTTCTTCACATCTTACTCTTTCGCCTGATAAGTATAATGAAAACGACACCTTCCGCCTGATTTCATTATATGGAAAAGAACCCCCAAATTCAAGAACTATAATGAAAAGGAAGTTGCGATGGGTTAATTGTCATTCAGAGTGACCGTAGGTCATCTCGAGCGAAGCGAGGAGACCTCAGCGAAAAATCCATATTTGAAGATGAAAGAGAGTCTGTCATCCTGAGCGCTAGCGAAGGATCCCCAATAG
>CAYJUJ010000093.1:0-6487 GCA_964373325.1 uncultured bacterium | reverse complement strand
AGAAGTTTAGATTGTTTGAATGTAAATGGAGTGATTCCGGATTATCTATGCCAAAGGGTTTTTTAGAAATTGAAAAGCTAGTAGGCGAGAAAAGTATTATTTCTAAAAGCATTATCACGGCAGATCGTGGATCACATTTTATTGCTAAAAATAATTTATATATTGAGGATAGTATTGAGCTAAAAACTTTAAATTAAATAAAAATTTTACTTAACAAGCAAGATGATACCATAAAGAAAAATCACTGATGTAATCACTTTTTGAAAATTCCCTTCATGGACTCTGTAAAATAATTGTTTTCCAAAAGCAAAATAGGTTAAAGCAGCGGCCATGACATAGAGCAAAACATCAAAATGCAAAAGAGATATATCATGGATGAGGAGAACTAAATACTGAAGTGCCCCCATCAGCAAATATCCATAGGCGACGCCCGATCGTATGTCCAATTTGTTATGATGTATTGAAGAAGAAAAAAGAACAAGCAGTCCTCCGCCCATATTAGTCAATCCATGAATGAGTCCCATGAGCACTTGATATAGTTTTCTGTTTTTATTAATCAGTTTGATTAACATCACTTCAAACTGTTTTAAAAGCCGGGCGCTTCCACTGATGATAAGCATGATTCCAACGAAATATTTAAGATTGACTGTTTGTGTCAATGTTAGTGCCACTACCATTCCCATTAATACAAAAGGGAGGCACAGTTTATTAAACTCTAATCTAAAAAGACCCTTTGAGGTTTTAGATTCACAAACCTGAATGAAGCTAATGATGATCGATGGTGGAAGTACAATTCCTAAGGTTTCTTGAAAGGATAATCCAAGTAATAATAGTGTTGGTGTGCCAAATACAAGAAGACCGATTCCCATGATCGATTGAATCATTGAAAAAATAAAAACTATTGTAAGAATCAAATATAATTCCATATTTTTTGGATTTGTTTTTGTGTTGATTCTAAAGTGCCAGAATTATCAATAACCCAATCAGCATATTTCTTTTTCTGAAGAACTGGCATTTGAGAAGCAAGAATGGTGTCATAAAAAGGATGAAGATTTTTTTTGAGAGGGTTATTTAAAAATCTTTCTTTTTGAATTTTAGGGTTGGATGTAACTAAGATAAGTTTATCTAATTTTTTGTAAGAGCCAGATTCAATAAGAAGGGTTGCTTCAAAAATAACTATTTTTTTACCTTTTTGGAAATAGGATTTTGCATCTAGGAAACATTTTTTTAAAATTGCAGGATGTAAAATTTCTTCTAAAGCTTTTTTTTGTGAGGGAGAGTTCCATACAATTTGGGCGAGTTTTGATTTATCAACCCCTCCTTTTTCAGATAGAACTTCTTTGCCAAATGAAGAGACTATCTTCCTAATAATATTTTGATCTTCTTGAAGGAGATGGGTGTTAATAACATCAGCATCAACAATAGCAGCGCCTAGTTTCTCAAAATACTTACCCACAGTTGTTTTACCACTGCCAATTGTTCCAGTAAGTCCAATAATTTGCCCCATATTTTTTCATCATAACCTTAACCCCTACCCCTTACAACTTACCCTTATTCATGATATTATTATATAAGTGGGTGTTGTTGTTCTGTGTATATTTCTAAATTATTTCAAATACTTAGAGTCTTTCTATGATTAAACCTATACCTTTTGGGAAATATCTTCTTTTGGATAAAATAGCCACGGGTGGCATGGCAGAGATTTTTATAGCTATGACACGAGGATTAGGGGGCTTTGAAAAGATTCTTGTTATTAAGAGAATTTTGCCCCACCACACTGCTAATAAAGAATTTTTATCCATGTTTATTGATGAGGCTCGTCTTACCGTTCAGTTAAACCACAGCAATATTGTTCAAATTTATGATTTTGGAGAAGTACAGGGGCATTATTATTTAGCAATGGAATATGTAGAAGGAAAAAACTTAAGAGAAATTTTAGCTCGTATTGAAGATTTGGGTGAAAAAATGCCTCTTCCTCATGTTCTTTTTCTTGTGAGTGAAATTGCTAAAGGTCTTGATTACGCTCACAGAAAAAAAGATGACAAAACACATGGCACACTTCGCATTGTGCACAGAGATATTAGCCCTCAAAATATTTTAGTTTCTTTTGAAGGAGAACCAAAACTCATCGATTTTGGAATAGCTCTAGCGGACCACAAAGAAGAGAAAAGAGAATCGGGAATTTTAAAAGGTAAATTTGGTTATATGTCGCCAGAGCAAGCGACAAATCAAAAAATGGATCATCTGAGTGATATTTTTTCATGTGGTATTGTTCTTTATGAACTTTTAACATGCCAAAGATTGTTTTCAGGAGAGAATGATCTTGAAATACTTTCAAAGATAAAAAAATGTCATATTCCATCACCGTCCTTATTTAATCCTGACGTTCCTGAAGAAGTAGAAAAAATTATTTTTCAGGCTTTAAAAAAAGATCCCAAGGAAAGATTTCAAAAAGCAAGTGATTTACAAAAGGAGTTAGTCAATATCTTATATAAGACCTATCCTACTTACACCTCTCATGAACTTTCTTTTTTTCTTAAAAGAATTTTTGCACATGAGGTTTTAGAGCACAAAAAAAAGATGAAAGAAATTATTTCTATGATTAGTGAAATGGTGGGCAATGACCATCTACGTATCCAAAAACCTCCTCACTCAATTGAATCTTTTGTTGAGGGTAGGAAGGAATCACATATTGTTGAAAGCTTTGAAAGGAAGATGGAACATTTAGATACCTATGTTGGTAAAAAGTCTTTACAGGAAGAAATTGTTCCAAAAGAAGAAGTGCGAGGGAGGAAAGAAGCGGGATTGAAAGGTTTTTTCCAAAATTTTCTTTCTATCGGGTCTATTGTGGTCCTTGCGTTTTTGTTTTTTTTAGCTCTTAAATACCTATTTCAAATGTCTCCAGAGCGCACCATCGCCTCACCGGGGGTTGACTTTTTAGAGAAAAAATAAGACAGTTAACAGCCTATGAGGTCGGTAAAAACTATTCCTGCAGCGCTTGTTGAAAAAGCACATCAAACACCTACATCTCCTGCATATAAAAGAAAAGAAAATGGTCAATGGCAAACCTATACGTGGAAAAGTTATTTTGAAAATGTAAAGAATTTAGCGGCGGGATTGCAGTCCTTGGGTGTTAAAAAGGGTGATAGAGTTGCTCTTTTATCTGTGAGTCGTTCTGAATGGGCTTTAAGTGATATTGCTATTTTGTCATTAGGGGCTGTGACAGTCCCCATTTATCCTTCCAACACATCAGAGGATGTTCAGTATGTTTTAACAGACTCAGAGGCTAAAGTTGTTATTGTTGAAAATGAAACTCAGTTTGAAAAAATAAAAAACTTTAAATCATTAGAACATATTGTCAGTATTGAAAAGCTTCCTCATTCTAAAGTTATTTCTTTGGATGAACTTGGAAAACGAGGAAAGACACTTCCTTTTGATTTGGAGAAAGAAATTGAGAATGTATCTCCAGGAGATATGGCTACCTTGGTTTATACTTCTGGCACTACCGGAAAACCAAAGGGTGCTATTTTAACTCATGGTAATTTAGTTTCAGAAGTAGCGGATATCGAGGATGCATTTCCTGTTTCTTCATCCGATGTTTTTCTCAGCTTTTTACCTTTTGCACATATCTTAGCAAGGGTTGAACATTTAGGGAGTGTTTATGTAGGGTGGTGTTTGGCCTATGCTGAGTCTATTGAAAAAGTATCTCAAAATTTAGGGGAGGTAAAACCAACAGCTCTTATTTCAGTTCCTCGAATTTATGAAAAAGCTTTTAATAAGATTATGACAAGGGTTGAAGGCTCTTCTCCTTTACAGAAAAAAATATTTTATTGGGCTCTCCATGTGGGTCATCAGGTAAGTGTCCTTTTAGAAAAAAAACAAGGTGTTCCACTACTCCTTGAACTTCAGTATAAACTAGCAAGCAAACTTGTTTTTAATAAGATAAAACAAAATTTTGGCGGACGGATTCGTTTTCTAATTTCGGGAGGAGCTCCTCTTTCACAAGATATTGCTCGGTTTTTCCATGCGGCGGGGCTTCTTATTTTAGAAGGATATGGGTTGACTGAAACAACTGCTGCCGTAACTGGGAATAGACTTGATAACTTCCGTTTTGGAACTGTGGGGCTACCGCTTAGCGATGTTGAAATTAAGATTGAAAGAGAGCCCGGATATCCTCCGGGGGAGGGAGAAATCTTTGTTAAAAGTAGCAAGGTATTCAAAGGATATTTTAAGAGAGAAGCAGATACAAGGGCAGTTTTAAATGGAGATTGGCTTGCTACAGGAGACATTGGGAGAATTGAAGATGGTGGATTTCTTAAGATTACAGATCGCAAAAAAGATATTATTGTAACAAGTGCTGGAAAGAATATAGCCCCTCAAAATATTGAGAATTTTTTAAAAACAGACCCTCACATTAGCCAGGTTATGGTTTATGGTGATAAACGGCATTATTTAACGGCGCTCATTACTTTAAATCAAGATGAAGTTCTAAAATATGCAAAAACACATCAAGTTTCTTACCAAAACTGGGCAGATCTTGTTTCAAAAAAAGAAGTTGAAGATTTAGTGAAAACCGTTGTTGAAGGAAAAAATAAAACTCTTGCATCTTATGAGACTATTAAGAAATTTAAAATACTGCCTCAAGACTTCAGTATTGAATCAGGAGAATTAACGCCCACCTTAAAAGTTAAAAGAAAATTCTGTACGGAAAAGTATAAGTCAGTATTAGAAACTATGTACAATTGACTTGCTCTCAATTTTAGAAAGTGTTTAGATATTAGTGGAGTAGTATAATGATAAATTATAATCAGTATGTTTATAAAAAATTTGATAACTTCCATGCTGTAAAAAAGTGGTCAACTCAGGGTCTTTACGATGTTTTATCTAACATGGGTTCGTGGAAATATAATGATAAATTGTATAGAATGAAATATGTTCTTGACGCTATTCCTCGGGCAAGGGCAGAGAGAAGTAAAGCTTTGGATTTAGGTTGTGCTGCAGGAGCTTTCATTCCTTATTTAATTGGAAAAGGATATGAAGTTACAGGCGTTGATATTGCACAAGGAATGGTTGATGAAGCTAAGGTATATTGCAAGACGCTTAACCTTTCTGCAGATTTTAGCGTCATGGATAGCAATAAACTTGATTTACCATCAAATCATTTTGATGTTTGTATCGCCGTTGGTTTAATTGAGCATCAACAAAATGATAATCCAACGATATCTGAAATATACCGTGTTTTAAAACCGGGAGGAATTTGTATTATTACAGTTCGAAATTATTTCTGCCCCTATATTCGATGGCAGGGTGCTTTTGAATCTACTATAAGGTTAATGCGCAATTTGTGGCGATTTTTGAGAGGACGTGACCCTGATTATCCTAAAACGAGCCATGGGAGAGAGCATAGACTCTTTCGCTTTTTGAAAATTCTTAAAAAGGATGGGTTTCAACCTATCAATTTTCGGTTTTCTCATTTCTACATTTTTCCGTATCCCCTTTCTGTGTATTTAAAAAAGATAAATTATTTTTTAAGTAAACCCCTAGAGAGGTTTAATTCTTCAAAGATTCTTGGATGGCTTGGATCCACTATTATTATTTGTGCTGTAAAATCTCAAAAATGATCACCAACAAGTATTTTATTCTTACTGTTGATACAGAATCCGACAATGAATGGTCCCGACCATTAAGAGATGAGATAACAACTCAGAATGCTTCTGTGATTCCTAAGTTTCATGAGCTATGTAGAAGATTCAATATTCGACCAGTTTATTTGGTAGATTATCAAATGAGCCAAAATAAAATTCTCCAAATGTCCTTAAAAAAATATCTTAAGGAAGGAGAATGCGAAATCGGAGCACATCTGCATCCCTGGTCAACTCCGCCATTTCATTTTTCTGTTACAGATAATGACTATAAATATCATCCCTTTTGCACAGAATATCCTCTTGATATTTTTACAGAAAAAATGAATTCTTTAGTTGTGAGTATTCAAAATAACTTTGGTGTTTCACCAAAATCATTTAGAGCTGGGCGTTATGTTATTAGTAAAAACTATTTGCTACCTTTAAAAGAGATGGGATTCCAAATAGATTGTTCAGTGACACCATACTATCACTGGGAACCATATCGAAACGCCGCTGGATCTGATTTCACATCTTTTACGCCAGTTCCATTTTTTTGGGATGATGAAAACATATTTCTTGAGGTTCCTTTAAGTGCTATGGAACTAGGACAGAAAAGACAGTCAGTGTTTAATCCCTATTGTTATCGGTTTTTTTCAAAATCTCGAATGAGCAAGGTTCTTGATAAAATTTTGGGAAGCTATCAATATTCATTGAAGCCAGCAAAATGCTTTTTTAGGTATAAAAAATTTGAAAATATTAATTATTTTATAAAAAAATATATTGAGAGGGCACCAGATCTTCCTCTACAGGCTATGTTACACAGTTCTGAGCTGATGCTTGGGGGATGCTTTAAAAATGAAAAA
>CAYJUJ010000092.1:5269-6542 GCA_964373325.1 uncultured bacterium | reverse complement strand
TGAATCAAAGACAGTCTTCTCAGGGACAGAAGTGGGGCCCATGTCTGTCCCTGAGAAGACTGTCTTTGTATTAGGAGGAGTACGGTTTGATTTAGCAACAACCATGGATAATAATGCTTATAGTTTTTCCCATTTCCAAATTTTCACCCTTGATGGAAGGTTTGGTCTTTTTTTTGATTTCAAAAAAGAAGCATTAGCAGCACAATTAGCCTTTGATCACTGGAGTGCCCATTATGTAGATGGTTCTTCTATTTCCCTGATTGCAAATCGCCCTACTTATAGTTTTGAAGATGTGAAGTTATCTTTAAACTATGATTTGAATGATCATTTGAAACTGTTTGGTCAGTTAGCCACTATTGTAAGTGGCGGTAAACAATTTAGAGGGAAGATGACATCAAATTTAGGTGCTTCATACTTTTTTACACTTGCAAAAAGCATGAATCCTTTAGTGAGCCTTGATTTTTATATTGATGGCAAAAATAAATATTATATTGAAAAAAATATCTTATTAGGCATTGGTTTTGGGAAAAAAACAAATCATTTTATTATAGGAGCTCAATATATTGATGGCTTTAAGAAACAAGGAATGAACTATAATAAGAAAATGGAATATATAGGGATTTCGATGATATTACCGTTTTTCTAAATAGTAGGACTGTCCTTCAGCAGAAAGACGATCGATTCGACGAGAAAGACGTTCAATTCGGTGGGTAAGCTCTTCCACTTGAGCTTCTAACGGTCTTGTAAAAGTAAAAACTGTTTTACGTAACACTTCCTCTAACCAAGAAAAAGTGCCTGACAGTTTTACAACGTAGTCAGGCACTTTTTCTAATGGTTTTGCTTTTTGTGTTTCAAAAATCATGATTTTTTTGTCTTTTTCGATTTTGATAATTGATCCACTTTCTTGTTAAGTTTTTCAAAATCACGAAGTGTGGGAATTCCTAAAAAATGAAGGATTTTCTCTAGCCTTTCTTTCCCCTCTTTTTGAACAAGAGAAGTAGATTCTAGCAATTTATTGAGATCAGTGGGCAAATGAACATCCAGTTTTTCTAGTGTATTTCTCGCTTGAGTCCATTTCTTCTTTAAAACATCCGTAATATTATCCAGCTCAACTTCTAAACGTGCCATAGGACCTCCTTCTAAGTCAGTACACGGTATGCTGTATTCAGTCAAATTACGATTTCATGGCATTCGAGACTTCGTCTCTCACACTCGTGAAATCGAGATCCTTCGCTTACGCTCAGGATGACAAAAGGATCACTCAGGATGACAA
>CAYJUJ010000092.1:3397-5169 GCA_964373325.1 uncultured bacterium | reverse complement strand
CAGGATGACAATACTTAACAGACTAGATCTTTAACCCGAAGCTGAACAGTTGTTGTACCTCGCCATTCATTAAGCTCCGGTACATAAGCAAGGTCAAGAATATCAGATAGGTTTTTAATGATGTCCGCTTTATTAAACAAAATTGCTTCTCGAATTTGACTTTTACCCTTCACATAAAGTTTTAAGTGTTTTTCACCCACAACTTTCGATGATGAAATTTTTAAATTCTTTGTTCCAAAAATAGGCTCTGGGTTTGAGACTCCAAAAGGCTCTAAATATTTAAGCTCCCGGACAAAATCTTCTGTCATCTCCTCTATGTCTGTTTCCATATCCAATTTAAGCAAGGGTATAAAATGATCCGGGGCAGTTTTTTGCGAAACAATACGATCAAAATCAGAGGCAAATTTTAGAAAATCATCTTTTTTAACTGAGAGCCCCGCAGCTTGAGGATGCCCTCCAAACTGAATCAAAAAAGAAGCACACTCAGTTAAGGCTTTTGTAATATCGAAGTTTTCAATAGAGCGGCAGGATCCTTTTCCAACTTGAGTTTCATTATCAAGAGCAATAACAATGGCAGGTCTATAATATTTTTCAACAAGTTTTGAGGCAACAATACCAATAACCCCTGCATGCCAAGAAGAGGAACCTACCACAATAGAATGGGGAGTTATCTTCCCTATAATAGTTGATGAGCTTTCAGGAAGAGAAATTTCATTCTTTAGATCCCTGCCTTCGACAGTTTGAATAAAAAAATTGGCTTCACGAAAAATTCTTTCTTGAATTTGACGACGCTCACTATTTTTCTTCTCAAGATATTCAGCCAAAAAACGCGCACGCTCGGGGTCGTCCGTTGTAAACAACTCAATAATCACACGCGCACTATCAATTCGCCCTCCTGCATTAATGCGCGGCGCTAAACCAAAAGCAATACTTTGTGCTGTAATATGTTTTTGTTTGAGTCCCGCACTTTCAATAAGTGCTTTCATACCAATTCTCTTTGGAGAATTAAGGGTTCTTAGACCATTTACAATTAAAATTCGATTAGCTCCATATAAAGGAACCATGTCTGAAATAGTACCCAGCGCAACTAAGTCTAAATATTCTTTAAGATCAGGTTCTTTGACTTCTTTAAAATAATCACTTGCTCGTAACGTTGTTCTCACTGCCATAATGAGGTTAAAGGCAACCCCAACCCCAGAAAGGGTTTTTTCTGGATAAGAACAATCTGGACGTTGATGATTTAAAAAAGCATGGGCGGGAGGATAAGAATCCTTTACCTTATGATGGTCGGTCACAATAACATCAATTCCTTCCGCTTGAATAGCTGCTACTTCCTCTTGATTGGCAGTACCACAATCGCACGTAATAACAAGCTTCGCATTTTGAGCCTTTAGTTCTTCAATGACTTTAGGAGTTAAGCCATATCCCTCCTTCAAACGATGAGGAATATAAAAGAAAGCCAAGGCCCCTATTTCCTTAAAAAATTGATAGAGAATAGAAGCCCCTGTTGTTCCATCAACATCATAATCTCCATAAACACAAATCATTTCTTTCTTAAAGACCGCTTGTTTAACTCTGTCTACAGCCTTATCCATGTCTTTAAAAAGAAAAGGACTGGGAAGGTTAAGAAGGGATGGGTTTAAAAAAGTTTTAGCTTCTTCTAGGTTTTTAATTCCGCGATGGATCAGAAGCTGACAAGTAAGAGGAGAAAGTTTTAAGGCTTGTGATAAATCTTCAGCTAATTTAGATTGAGATCCCCGAATAAGCCATTT
>CAYJUJ010000092.1:0-3297 GCA_964373325.1 uncultured bacterium | reverse complement strand
ATCCACAACATAATAGGTGAAGCAATAAACACTGTCGAATAACTTCCAACAACAATACCTACTAACAAGGCTAATGAAAAACTACGGATGACAGGCCCTCCATAGAAAAAGAGAGCCGCGACTGTAAAAAATGTTGTACCACTTGTTAAAATAGTTCGACTTAAGGTTTCATTAATACTTTTATTAATAATTTGATAGAGTAATTCTCCACTTCTTAAGCCTACATTTTCACGGATTCGGTCAAATATAACAATTGTGTCATTCAGAGAATAACCAATCAAAGTTAATATGGCAGCGAGTACTGAAAGATCAAACTCTCTCTGTAAATAAGAAAATATACCTAAAGTAATGATGGCATCATGAGCCACAGCAATAACAGCCCCTGGGGCATATTTATAATCAAAACGAAACCAAATATAGACTAAGAGAAGAATAAGCGTAAAAAGAACGGAAAGAAACCCAGCCTTTTTCAAATCACTTCCTACCTTGGCACCAACCATATCTGTTTTGCGAACCTCAACACTTTCCCTATCAGAAGAAGCTACACCCAACTTCTTCTGAAATGCCTCAACAACTCGATTACTAAATTGAGTCAGTACTTGATCTTCTGTAGCTTCACCCTGAGATTTCTCGGCTCTTAGAAAAATAAGATACTCATTAACTTCGGCCTCTCCAATGTTCTGCACAGAGGCAGCACCAAATCCTATTTCGTTTAATACTTCTCTCACGAACTGAACTGAAGTGTTTTGCTTAAACCGAAGCTGCAAATTAACACCACCGGCAAAATCAATACCGAAATTAAACCCTTTCGAAAGAATCAAAATCAAAGACAAAAGACAGGCAGCTGCAGAAAGAGTCACAAATATCTTCTGCTTGCCCATGAAATCAAAATTAATATCTCGTTTTATAAATCGAAAACTCAAATGCTTAACCTCTGCAATACCCTATTTCGAGTAAAGTAGGCAAAAATAAGTTTTGAAATATAAAATGACGTAAAAACATTAGTAATAAGTCCAATAATCAAGGTAACAGCAAAACCTTTAAGAGGGCCTGTTCCATATTTCAATAAGACCAATCCGGCAATAATAGTTGTTAAGTTCGAGTCAAAAATAGGCCACCAGGCATGAGAAAAACCAGCCTCAAGAGCAGCTACAGGGGTTTTTCCTTTTTCTAATTCTTCACGAATTCGCTCAAAAATAATAATGTTGGCGTCAATTGCCATACCAATGGTAAGCGTAATACCTGCCAATCCTGGAAGAGTAAGAGTACCTCTCAGCATAGCAAGCACTGCTAAAATAAAAAGGGAGTTTAAAAATAAAGCTAATACAGCAACAACACCACTGAGCTGATAATAAATAAGAATAAATATAACAACAGCCAATGCACCAACAGTCATGGCCAGTTTACTTTGTTGAATAGAATCTCGCCCCAAAGAAGGGCCAACTGTACTTTCAAAAAGAAAATCAAGGGGTGCTGGTAGCGCCCCTGCTCGCAATACCACAGCTATTTTTTCTGATTCCTCTTGTTTGGTTTCATAAGAACCTGCACCCAAAGTTATAATTCCCTTTCCATTGCTAAGGGTAGTTTGGATACTAGGTGCACTCATGACAACACCATCTAGAATAATAGCGAGTTGTCTCCCCACATTTTCAGAGCGAGTCAGTTCTGCTAATGTTTTGGCACCCTTGGAATTAAATTCAAAACCTACAGCAGGAAAACCCATTTCATCCATTTGAACAAAGGCATCTTTTAAATATTCACCCGTTAATTTAGCAACGCTTGTCATAAGATAAGGCTTCCTGGTAATCACACCCGTTTCCTTATTTTCTTCCTTCTCAAAAAGAACCATGGTATTGGCAGGAATTTTCCCTTGAAGGGCGGCATTAATCTTTTTTACATAATCTGAAAATTTTTCCTCTGCTTTTCCTTCTTCACCACTTTCTTTAAAATAAAGATTTTTTTCCTTTTGAGTTTGTTCAACAACTTCATTTAAAACAACATTTTGTTTTGTTTTTTCATCTTTAAATACACGAGGGTCGAAAAAAGGACGGCCATCGGAATCGGTTCCTGTAAGCACCGCCTCAACAAGACGAAACTCTAATTGAGCTGTTTTTCCAATAATTTCTTTAGCAGCCTTTGGATCGCTATGCCCTGGAATTTGGATGACAATGCGATCACTACCTTGAGTTTGAATAGAGGGTTCTGAAACTCCAAACTCATCAATGCGGTTTCTGATTCGCTCAAGCGTTTGATCCATTGCCTGTTTTGCAAGGCGAGCCTCATATTCTCTTGTAAATGAAAAAACGATGTCCTTGCCACTCAGAGACTCTGTTTTATATCCTTGAATAACGTCATGAACCTTTTTACGAATATCATCAACTTGATCTTCTGATTGAGCCACAACTTTGATATGAGTTGTATGAGGAATGTAACTCACTTCGGAAGCTAATTCTTTAAGAGAGTTTTTAAAAAAATCAGTGTCTCTCTCAGCAGAGTGCATAAGAGTTGCTTCTTTTTGAACCCCCATCACAATATGAACACCCCCTGCTAAATCAAGGCCCAGATTAATTTTCTGCTTCGGTAAAAGAGTTCCTAACCAGCGAGGTTTGATTTCAGAAACAGGAAAGAATGTTGGCAGTACGTAAAAAATAGAAATGATAACAAGAACCAGAATGAGCGTTAATTTCCACCGCAACCCTGCTACGTGCATCTTCTATTCAATCCTTATTTGCTTGTATTTGGTAATACTTTACCAGCAATATGAGATTTTAAAACTTTAACCCTAACATTATCAGCAATTTCAACAGTGACAACAGAATCTGTAACTCCAGTTACAGTTCCATAAATGCCACTGGATGTCACAACTTCATCGTCTCTTTGAATGTTTTTGAGCAATTGTGCATGCTCTTTTGCTTTTCTTTGCTGAGGACGTATCATCAAAAAATAAATTACAACAAACATAAGAACAAAAGGCAGCATGTTAACCAGTGGTGATACAGGCGCATTATCTGCCGCCCATGCTATATTAAACATTTTTTTCTCCTTACCATGTTATTTTATTGCGAGTGAGTCACTTCTTATAGAATTCATTCGTGAATTTGTCAAATTGACCCTCTAATATCGCTTTCCGCAGTTGTTTCATAAATTGAGTGTAATAATGCAGGTTATGCCATGTACCTAAACGAGATGCTAGAATTTCCTGAGCCATATAGAGATGCCGAAGATAGGCTCTTGAGTAATTCTTACAAGTATAGCACTCGCACTCTGGATCTGGAGGGTTTGGATCCTCTCGATATT
>CAYJUJ010000091.1:0-6630 GCA_964373325.1 uncultured bacterium | reverse complement strand
AAATGTGGTCAAGAATTTTTTAATGAGAATAGAGACGGGCACAAAGCATGCTATATTGAACAACCCTGATCAAAGTAAAATAGGAAGCCGTATAAAAAAGAATCTCGTGATAAGATGCAAAGCCGCCGTAAAAATAAGAAACAATCATCATAAAAATAACTAAAAAATTAGCACCCGTAGAAAGTTTACCGGTTAGATGAGAAGAAGGATCAAAAGTGATTTTTTTCATTCTAAGGCGCATAAATCCAACAAATTGTCCCACATCTCTAAAAATAATGATGAGTAAAAACCATAAAGGTATCATTTCCTCCATTAAAAAATAAATAAATGTTGAAAGTACAAAAAGTTTATCGGCTATAGGATCTAAAAAAGCTCCTAGTTTTGAAGTGAGATTAAACTTTCGTGCTATAAAACCATCGAAAAAATCAGAGAGAGCTGCAAAACAAAAAGCAATCAATGCATAATCATAAGAGTGCTGAACTAGAAAGAAAATCATAACTGGAAGACAAAGAAGACGAATCATGGTTAGTATATTAGGAAGCGTCATCTCTCACCTCAATAATAAGCCTGCTATTTTTTACCTGTACCTTGAACCACCTCTGACTTTCGAGAGTGTCTGCTAATTCTTCTAAGGTTTTTGTTGTTTTCATTTTTAAAGTTGTTTGCCCCTGTTTTGTTGATTTTTCAATTAAGGATTGTGAAAACTCACGCAATACATTGACCGCTTTTTGATAAGACTTAAAATCTGGCCCATGACTGATAATGACCTCTACTTCTCGACCAGCATAGGTTTTAGATAATAGGTTTTTAGCTAATTCATCAAAAAAAGCAGATGAAGCATTTTCAACTACTGTTTTATTCAAAGAAGCATCATAAGATTTAGAAAAACTAAAAATATTTCTACTATGTCGTGAAGAATAAAGTGTTAGTGAAAGAAGAGTTTTAACAACCCCCTCACCCCCCCCTTCTGACCAAACCTTTCCATAAAGGATGAAATCAGCATGATAAGCTTTAGAAACTTCTGACAAATGATCTTCCCCAAGCTCCAGTGTTTGAGTGGTTAGTTTGTGCTGTGCTTCTACCCTTTGAGTATCAATAACATCATATCCACTCTTTCTAAAACCCACCGTAAAAGCTGCTTCTGAAAGACTGGATGTTTGAGACTCCCCACTCCACCAGTAATGATATGCTGTATCATCAAGATTTTTCTCTGCTACCATCACCAAAACATCAGCTCTTTTATCTTGGAATGATGAAGCACCTAAAAGAGCTAAAGATTCTTTCAAAACATCTTCATGGAGCATAGCTTGAACGCTCACTTTATATAAATTACTTTCTACAGAGGTTTTTATCACTTTAAAACTTTTTACAAACTTATAAGGATTCTTAAGAATGTGAGTTGCCATGGCATCTTTTATTTTTTCAAACTGCGAAGCCTCTAACTTCAAGCGAATATTCTCTCGAAGCACGTTTTGCAACGCGCTCACAATAGCATTTTGCCTGGCCATTGCTTGATTGCCTTCTACAATTTGGGCTTCACCAGAAAACTCGAGAGGTTCTGCGGATAGGTCATTGCGAGCGAATGCGAAGCAATCCCATCGCGAGAGCTCTGAGATCACCACGCCCTTTGGGCTCGTGATGACGGAAGCAAAGAAAACAAGAAGTACAAAAAAATATTTCATCCGCGGAGCCATATACTATTATCTCCTAAAAGTTTTTCGACAGCATTAATAAGCACTTCATCTGGGCTGAGCTTAAGGTCTTCAGGCAACTTCATAATAGCCTCCTTCTTTTCCATTTGAAAATGAAAAAAACTATCACATTTTCCAGGGTACTGTTTCAATATTGCTTTCAAATTCTCTAACTTTTGTGATTCTATACCATACGGATCAATTTTCATATGCACGGATCTTGTTTTTAATTTCACAAAATCTAATACAGGAAATACATCATGGGCCACAAGCTTTGGCTCCCCTCCTCGACTTTTATCAATACTTCCTAGAAAGATTAAAGGTATAGGCTTAGAAAAAAAACTCTTCTTTTTCTCATAGAGTTCAGAAAATACTATGATTTCAGTGGCTCCTAGAAGATCACTTAATGTTACAAATGCCATTTTTTGCCCTCTTTTTGTCATCATTTCTTTAACGCTATCAATGATGCCACCTACCCTAACCTCGGCCTTATCTGGTGCTTCAAGAAGATTCTGAGAGTTATAAGAGGTAAACCAAGAAATCTGTTTTGCCCATTTTTCAAGTGGATGGCCGGAAATATAAAGTCCTAGCGTTTGTTTCTCAAGTGCAAGTTTTTGAAGAAGTCCCCATTCTGCAATATGAGGATAAATGTGATCTTCCTTATTTGCTGAAGCAAAACTTTTGAAAAGATTTGTTTGACCGCTCGTTTGGTCTCTCTGAAAAGAAGTACCATATTCTAAAGCATTTTGTAAAACTTCCATCATTTGAGATCGATGAGCTTTGAGAGAATCCAGAGCACCTGCTTTAATGAGATTTTCAAAAATTTTTTTATTAACCCGTCGTAGATCAACCACTTCTATAAGGTGAAAAAGCGAGTTAAACTTTTTTTCTTTTTCTCTTACCTCTAAAACCGCTGCAATGGCTGCAGCACCCACATTTTTAATGGCTCCAAGACCTATTCGAATAGCGTTGCCTTCCACAGTAAATTCAAACTGACTTCTATGAATATCAGGAGGTAGTATTTTGATTTGAGATTCGATGCAATGACGAATGTACTTTTGCAATTTATCTTCACTTTCCATTTCTGTTGTCATGAGAGCCGCCATAAACTCCAGAGGATAATAGTATTTAAGATAAGCCGTTTGATAACCAATATAGGCATAAGCAGTACTATGAGATTTATTAAATCCATATTCTGCAAATTTTGCCATTTGATCAAAAATAATAGCTGCTATTGCAATATTAACTCCATTTTTCTTAGCACCCTCTAGGAAACGAACCTTTTGTTCTGCCATTTCTTTAGGTTTTTTCTTACCCATGGCTCGTCTTAAAATATCAGCTTCACCCAATGAGTAATGTGCTAGTTTATGAGCTACCTTCATAACTTGTTCTTGATAAAGCATAACACCATAGGTTTCCTTTAAAATTTCTTCAAGCTCTGGAAGCTCATATTCCACTTTCATTCGGCCATGTTTTCTTTGGATAAACTCTTCAACACGACCCAGAGGGCCTGGTCTAAAAAGAGCATTAATAGCAGTTAAATCAGATAAAGATGATGGCTGAACTCTGACACAAAGATCTCTCATTCCACGAGACTCAAACTGAAAAAGCCCTGTTGTATCACCCGAAGAAATACTTTTATAAACAGCAGGATCATCATTAGGAATTTTGGAAAGATCAAAATAAGGATCTTTGGTTTTTCGGATCATGGCTGTAACATTATGAATAACTGTAAGCGTTCTAAGCCCTAAAAAATCAAATTTAATAAGCCCTAATTTCTCAAGGCTCTTCATGTCATACTGAGTTACAACCTCTCCTTCCTTACCTTTAAAAAGAGGGGTTATTTCAACCATGGGTTCGTTTGAAATAACGACCCCTGCCGCATGAATAGAGGCATGACGATAGAGACCTTCAAGCGCTTTTGCAGCCTCAATAATTTGTTTTACAACTTGATCTTCTTTACAAAGTTCTTGAAGTTTAGGTTCTTTGAGAAGTGCTTCATCGAGAGTCATGCCCAAAACATTGGGAACCAGTTTAGCAATTCTATCCACCTGTAAATAAGGTAACCCATAAACTCGCCCCACATCTCGAATAACTCCTTTTGCCTGCAAAGTTCCAAAAGTAATAATCTGAGCAACCTTATCTTTTCCATATTTACTACAAACATATTCTATAACCTCACTCCTCCGATCCATGCAAAAATCCATATCAACGTCAGGCATGCTAATTCTTTCTGGATTTAAAAATCTTTCAAAGAGGTGATCATATTCAATAGGATCTATTTCTGTAATTCCTAAAGCATAAGCAACAAGGCTTCCAGCGACGGAGCCGCGCCCTACCCCTACCGGAATAGTTTTCTTTTTTGCATAGTTAACAAAGTCAGCAACAATGAGAAAGTAGCCTGAAAATCCAGTGCCACATATAATTCGAATTTCCTCTTTAAGTCGATCAACATAAGCTTGTTTTTTTTGGGGATCCAAAATGCTTTTTTCATTAAACCGAAAATTGAGCCCTTGAATAGAGAGTTCTGTAAAATAACCATCCAAAGATTTCCCTTGTGGAGGTTCAAAGAGAGGCATGTGATATTGATTGAAAGTAAAATCAACATTGCATCGCCTGGCTATCTCTCCAGTTGCATGAATAGCTTCCTGATTGTCTTGGAAAAGGAGAGCCATTTCCTCCCCCGATTTTAAATAAAATTGATCAGAATTGAGAGACACGCGATTATCCAAAGTGCGGCCTTCCGCAATGCACATTAAAATATCATGATAGGGAGCATCTTCTTTTTTTAAATAATGGCTGTCATTGGTAGCAACGAGAGGGATTTTAAGTTTATGGCTTAATTTTTCTAAGAAAGCTGTTACTTTTTTTTCTTCTTGAAGACCATGGTTTTGAATTTCAAGATAGAATCGATCACCCAATAAATCACGATACCAAGAAGCTGTTTTTTCAGCTTCCTCAAACTGCTCTGTTAAAACCTGCCTTGGAATTTCACCATAAAGCCCCCCTGAAAGAGCAATCAGACCACCATGGTATTTTTCTAAAAGAGCTTTATTAATTTGAGGATAGGAAGCTTTGCTGTCTGCCTCACTTTCAAAATAAGCACTTGTTACAAGTTGGCAGAGATTTTTATAGCCCTCCTTATTCATAGCAAGGAGTACAAGTTGAGAGCTCGAAACGTATAACTCTGACCCAATAATGGGCTTGATTCCAAATTCTTTGGCTTGAGTATAGAAATCGATAGCACCAAAGAGATTACCATGATCCGTAATAGCGCAAGCCTCCATATTATAACGCGCTATTGTTTTTAAAAGAGGTGTCATCCTAATAGCCCCATCTAAGAGGCTATACTGAGTGTGAACATGAAGATGAACAAAACCCATTTTTATTCCCAGTGTTGGCCTTTCACAACATCAACTTTAAGAGGTACTTTCAGCTCCATGGCATGCTGCATTTTATGTACAATCATAGGACAAAGCTCATTTTCCTCTTCTTTTAAAACTTCAAATACAAGTTCATCATGCACCTGCATAATCAGAGCTGATTTTATTTTTTTCTTTTGAAATTCTATATCAATATCAATCATAGCGCGTTTAATAAGATCCGAAGAGCTTCCTTGAATAGGTGCATTGATAGCCATTCTTTCTGCTATTTGCATGAGCTGCTGATTAGGGCTCCTTAAATTAGGAAGGTATCTTCGTCGTCCTAAAATAGTTGTGGTGTATCCAGAATGCCGGGCAAAATAAAGATTTTTTTGAATGAACTCATAAACACCGTGATATTTTTCAAAATAGCTTTTAATATAAGACTCTGCCTCTTCAACAGAAATATTGAGGGCTCTGGATAAGCCATAGGCACTCTGGCCATAGATCATTCCAAAATTAATGGCCTTAGCAGCACTTCTCATTTCATCGGTCGCTTTTTTAACCTTAAAAATCTCGAGTGCTGTAAGGCTATGAACATCCTGATCTTCCTTAAAAGCCTTCACCAAATTTTTATCTTCTGACAGATGCGCCAAAATACGAAGCTCTACTTGGGAATAATCTGCAGAAACAAGAATATGATTTTTTTCTGCAATAAACGCTTTTCTTATTTCCCTGCCCCTTTCTGTTTTAATAGGTATGTTTTGTAAATTGGGATGTGATGAGGAAAGTCGTCCTGTTGAAGTCACGGTTTGATTATAAGAAGTATGAACTCGATTGTTTTTCTTATCCATGAGCTCGAAAAAAGAATCAATATAGGTTGATTTTAATTTAGAAATTTCTCGATACTCCAAAAGATGTTTTGGCAAAGGATATTTATCAGCCAATTTCGTTAAAACCTCTTCATTTGTAGAAAGGCCCGTTTTTGTTTTTTTAAGAGATGGCATTTTAAGTTTTTCAAAAAGAATGTGGGAAAGTTGCTTGGGTGAATTAATATTAAATTTCTCCTCGGCTAAATCATAAATTGTGCTCTCTAGAGTTTTAAGTTCCCCTCCCATCTTTTTTGAGAGTCTTTCAAGAAATAAAGCATCTATTTTAACCCCGTGAAATTCCATTTCTCCCAAAACACTGATTAAAGGAACTTCTATATCTTCATAAAGGGGTAACATATTTAAATTTTTAAGTTCATTTCTAAAAATAAGCGCTAAACGCCTCGTTGTATCTGCATCTTCACAAGCGTAGATATACGCTTTTTCTAAAGGCACAGAGGCAAATGTATTTTTTTTAACATCTCCCACCACTTCTTTATAAGTAATATTTTGGTGATTCAAATATTGAAGAGCCAAAGCATCTAGGTTATGGGCCATTTCAGGGTTCATAAGATAAGAAGCAATCATCGTATCATCACCAATACCCTGTAATCGAACACCATGATTTTTTAGAATACAATACTCAAATTTTAAATTTTGACCTATTTTTTTAATTTTTTTATCTTCAAAAACGGGCCCTAGGTTTTT
>CAYJUJ010000090.1:0-6673 GCA_964373325.1 uncultured bacterium | reverse complement strand
TTTCTATCTTTATAGTTATAGAACCATTGAAAGGCATTTTAGAGTTTTTGAAGAACCCTATAAAGATGTTCCGCATCTCATTTGTTATTCGGTTAAAGCAAATTCTAATTTATCTATTTTAAAACTCTTGTCTCAACTGGGTAGCGGAATGGATGTTGTTTCAGGGGGAGAGCTTAAAAGAGTTTTGAAAGCAGGTTGTGATGCTTCCAAAATTGTTTTTTCTGGAGTTGGAAAAGCCAAAGAAGAAATTCAATATGCTTTAGAAAAAGAAATTCTCATGTTTAACGTAGAATCTCGTGAAGAATTGGATCTTATTAATACAGTAGCTAGAGAGATGCATTTACAGGCACCTATTTCAATAAGGGTCAATCCTGATATTGATGCCAAAACTCATCCTCATATTACAACGGGTCTTCACGAAAATAAATTTGGTATTAGTTTTGAGAAAGCTCTTGATGAATATCTTTATGCAGTCAAACTTCTCCACGTTAAAGTTGTTGGGATTGATTGCCATATTGGATCTCAGTTAACGGATCTTAAACCCATTATTTCAGCTGTTCAGAAAATGAGGGAGCTCATACAAGAACTTGAAAAATATGATTTGCATATTGAATATATCGATTTAGGGGGGGGGCTTGGAATTACTTATAATGATGAAGAACCACCAGAGCCTTTCGCCTATGGACAAGCTATTTTAGAAATTCTAAAGGATACAAAAGCAACACTAGTTTTTGAGCCTGGGCGAGTTATTATGGGAAATTCTGGAATACTTGTATCAAGTGTTCTTTATAATAAGAAAACACCTGTGAAGAACTTTCTGGTCGTGGATGCTGCCATGAATGATCTTATTCGCCCCTCTCTTTATGGAGCTTATCAAGACATTATTCCTGTGGAAAAAAAAGAAGGTGAGTTGATTCTGGTGGATGTTGTAGGTCCTATTTGTGAATCGGGAGATTATTTGGGAAAAAAACGCAATCTGCCACAACTTAAGCGTGGTGATCTTCTCGCTATCATGAGTGCAGGTGCTTATGGGTTTAGTATGTCTTCTAACTATAACACTCGTAGTCGTGTGCCAGAAGTTTTAGTGAAAGATGATAAGTTTTATGTTATTCGTGAAAGAGAGAGTTTTGAAGATTTAATCAAACAAGAAAAAATAATGGAGTTATGAGACTGTCATTCCTGCGAAAGCAGGAATCCAGTATTTATAAGATGGATCCTCGGGATCCAAGTCCGGGATGACACAAGAATTATTATGCGAGTACCTTTTACAAAAATGAGTGGTTGTGGCAATGATTTTGTCATCATTGATCATAGAAAAAAGTTTCTTCATGGTAAGAATCTATCCACTCTAGCCAAAGAAGTATGCCATCGCAAAAAAGGGGTAGGGGCCGATGGGCTTATTCTTATAGAGGATTCGGAGAAGAGTGCATTTCGCTGGCAGTTTTTTAATGCTGATGGAAGTGTGCCTCATATGTGTGGTAACGGAGCTCGTTGCGCGGCCCTTTATGCTTCAGAGAAAAATTTTGCCTTTGGTCAATTTATGTTTGAAACAGCTATTGGACCCATTCAGGCTTCTGTGAATGGGGATCAGGTTAAAGTTCAGATGTTTCGGCCAACTGATCTAAAACTTGATTTTAAAATTAAAGTTCGAGAGAGAAATGTTGTTGTAAGCTTTGTTAACTCAGGTGTTCCTCATGTTGTCATTGATGGGCAAGCCTTGAAGGGGCATGCATCGCTCATCCGTTATCATAAAAAATTTAAAGAAGGGGCTAACGTTAATTTTGTAACAAAAGTGGATAAGCATCATTTAAAAGTAGTTACATTTGAGAGAGGAGTAGAAGATTTTACATTGGCTTGCGGAACAGGAGCTATTGCCTCTGCTCTTGTTTATGCGGAGAAAAAAATGGTAGAAAATCCTGTTTCTGTGCATATGCCTGGCGGCACCCTTACAGTTCATTTTACGGAAAATTATGAAGAGGTATTTTTAGAAGGCCCTGTTGATACTATTTGTGAAGGAGAATGGTTATGGAAGGAGTCATAGTAGCTCTTGTTACCCCATTTAAGGATGGATCTGTAGATTACCCAGCATTGAAAAACCTCATTGATTTTCAAATTGAGCATGGCACTGATGGTATAGTTCCCTGTGGAACAACAGGAGAAGCAGCAACGCTTACGCTTGACGAGAAAAAACAAGTTATTGAAACAACCATTGAACATGTGAATAAAAGGGCTTTGGTTATTGCGGGAACAGGAAGTAATGATACCAGGGCTTCTACTTCTTTTACAAAATGGGCAAAGGATGCGGGTGCCGATGGAGCGCTTGTTGTGACCCCTTATTATAATAAGCCAACTCAAGAGGGGCTTTATGAGCACTATAAAACGGTAGCAAAAGTGGGTTTACCCATATGTCTTTATAATGTTCCTTCTCGGACAAGTGTCAGTCTAGAAGTCGACACTATTACTAGACTTGCCGAAATTGATGAAGTGGTTGCCTTAAAAGAAGCAACAGGTTCCATGCAGTTTGCAAGTCAGATCATTAAAAAATGTGGCGATAAAATAAAGCTTTTGTCAGGAGATGATCCAACTTTTCTACCCTTTTTATCTGTTGGTGGAAGAGGGATTATTTCTGTTGTAAGTAATATTGTTCCCCAAAGAATGGCAGATATTTATGATCATTTTATTTTGGGAAATCTCGTCCAAGCTCAAGAAGCACATTATGAACTTTTTCCACTCATGGAAGCTCTTTTTATTGAAACAAATCCAATCCCCGTTAAAACAGCACTGGCCTACATGGGCAAGATCGATCTTGAATTTAGACTTCCCCTTTGCCCCATGAAAGAAGAAAATGCTAATCGGCTTGAAAAAGTTTTAGAGGAGTATCAACTTTTATGATTCGTGTTTGTGTTTTAGGAGTTTCTGGCAGAATTGGGAGATCCATACTCACTCTTCTTGAAGCGCAGAAAGAAAAATTTAAGCTTGTGGCAGGGGTAGTTAAACCAGGCACTAAGCCTCAAGCTCAAGACTTAAATATCAGATTAGAAGAAGATTTGAAAAAAGTTATTGCTGAAACGGACGTTGTTATTGATTTTTCAGAAGTGTCCTCAACACTTCATAATGTATCTATTGTGGCGGGTGCAAAAAAAGCTCTTGTGGTAGGAACAACGGGTTTTTCTCAAAGTCAGAGAAACGATTTTTTGGAAATGGCAAGTCGAGTTCCTTGTGTTTTTGCACCCAACACCAGTTTAGGAATGAATGTGTTATTTGGACTTGTGGAGCGGGCATCAAAAGCACTCATCGAATATGATGTTGAAATTGTAGAAGCCCATCATAAGCGTAAAAAAGATTCTCCAAGTGGAACGGCTTTAAGGCTTAAAAAAGCAACTTCCAAAGAAGCCCCTATTCACTCCATTCGGGCAGGGGATGTTATTGGAGATCATACAGTTATTTATGCAACAGATGGAGAGCGGCTTGAGTTGACTCATAAAGCAAGTTCTAGAGGTGCTTTTGCCCAAGGGGCATTGGTAGCAGCCGAGTGGGTAGTAGCTCAAAAACCAGGAATTTACGACATGCAGGACGTGCTGTCATTGTCATCATGAAAACACCCTGTCATCCTGGAAAACACCCTCCTGTCATCCTGAGTGAAACGAAGGATCTATATTAAAATGGATTTTAAACTGTCAGACAGAGTCAAAAATCTTCCTCCTTATCTTTTTGCAAAGATTGATGCGGCAAAGCGAGAAGCTATTCAAAAAGGCGTCGACATTATCGATTTAGGAGCGGGTGATCCACAAGATCCAACCCCTCCTCATATTGTTCGAGCCCTTCAATATGCTTGTGAAAAGGTTGAAAACCATCGCTATCCTTCTTATGTGGGGCTTGCCTCTTTTAGAAAAGCGGTGGCTAAATACTATGAAAGAAAAGATGTCACTCTAGATCCGGAAAAAGAAGTAGTAGCCCTTATTGGTTCTAAAGAGGGTATCGCTCATATTCCATTTGCTTTTGTAAACCCGGGAGATGTTGTTTTAGTACCAGATCCGGGTTATCCCGTATTTAGTTCTTCTACGCTTTTTGCTGGGGGAAGAGTTGTTACCATGCCTTTACTTCAAAAGAATAAGTTTTTGCCAGATCTTTCAAAAATTTCTGAAAAAGATGCGAGAAATGCAAAACTCATGTTTCTTAATTATCCAAACAATCCAACAGCTGCGATGGCCCCCATTGATTTTTATAAAGAAGTCATTCAGTTTGCTAAAAAATATGAAATTATTGTTTGTCATGACGCGCCCTATTCTGAAATCTACTTTGAAGAAAAACCACTGAGCTTTTTACAAGTAGAGGGAGCTCGTGAAGTCGGAATAGAATTTAACTCCCTTTCTAAAACTTATAATATGACAGGGTGGCGTATTGGTTGGGCGGCAGGCAATGAAAAAGTCATAGCGGGATTATTAAAAATTAAAACCAATGTGGATTCTGGTGCTTTTCATGCCATTCAAGAAGCTGCTGTTTGTGCACTGACATCTGATCAAGACTGTGTAGAGCAAGTAAGAAGGGTGTATCGAGAAAAAAGAGATCTTTTAGTAGATGAATTAAATGCCGTGGGCTTTTCTATTCCAAAACCAAAGGCTAGTTTTTATGTGTGGTTTCGAATTCCAAAAGGTTTTAAAGGAAGCTCTGATTTTGCAACCCATGTTTTGGAAAAAACAGGTGTTGTGATTACTCCAGGAAATGGCTTTGGAGAGTGTGGGGAGGGTTTTGTGCGTATTTCTCTTACGGCTCCATTAACACGCATTAAAGAAGCAACACAGAGGTTAAAGACACTTTTATAATGTCCATTGCTTATATCGCCATTGGTTCTAATTTAGGTAATCGAGAACAAAATTGTCTTTTGGCAATCCAGAAAATAAGTGTCCTTCGGGAAACAAAAACTCTTAAACAATCAACCCTTATTGAAACCGATCCAGTGGGAAAAACAGATCAACCCAAGTTTATAAACGGAGTTATTAAAATAAAAACAAAACTTTCTCCCCAGGAACTTTTAAAATCACTTCTTCACATTGAAAAAGAAATGGGGAGGGTTAGGTGCGAAAAATGGGGTCCTCGAATTATTGATTTAGATATTATTGCTTATGATGAATTGCAATTAGATGAACCAGGTCTTACTCTTCCTCATCCAAGGGCTCATGAACGTGAGTTTGTAGTCAACGCATTAAAGGAATTAGGATTTCAGTTATTCTCCTAATTCTCCTTCGGTACTTTCTGTGAGGTTAGAAAAGAAAAACGTCATAGAATGAGGGTCTTGAGCACTTTGATTCATGAGATTTTGGGATGAATCGCGAACCATGTGAACTTCTCCTAATGTTGCTGCAATAAGGTTATAAGCATCTAAGTTTCCTTGGGACCGAAGAGAGGCCAGTTCTAATTCAGCTATAAGACTATCCATAGTTCCCATTGCCTGATAGCTTTTAAATCTTGCTCTTTCTTCTTGAACCTTTCTTCTAGCCTCTGCTTGTAGCTCCTCTGATGATCTTGCTTCAAAAGTACAATTATAACGACCAAGTCCGCAATCCCTTGTTTCAAATCTTGTTGTGCCCTCATCTCCCATAACAAAGAAAGGTCCTTCTTCGTGTGCGAAAATACGAGGTGTTCCAAAGTCATTGATGATTCTAGTGTTGGAAGCACGAACCCCTTCGGGTGTAAAAATATCTACAGGGTGAAGCCTTTCAAAAAGTGGATCTACCTCTCTTCTCTCAACGGGTGTTTCGCTACCCAATAAGGGTGGAAATCCTTTTCTTAAGTCGACGTTTAAAAAAGAAAACATATTCATCGGGTTCATCGGGTCATTTGTGTTCATAGCAAATGGTCTTTGATGAAACCGCTCGTGATCCCTCTCTTCTCTAGCCACCAGTTGAGTGGAAACCTCTTCTTGTCGCTCTTCTGGATTAAAATCAGGTTGTAAAAGCTCTTTTTGAGCTTTGGGTAAAATATCCTTATAAGCAACTTCAAGTTCTGAAAAGCGTCGTTCAGTTTCTATTTCTTTCCCTTTTATTTTATAGGCTATTTCTTCTAACTCTCTAATAGGTGAGTATTGTCTATTGGTACTATGAGCAAGAGATAAGATAGGATCTCGCCCTACAAAAAGTTGTGAAATGGGATCATTGGCGAATGGAGACAATGGACTTTGAGTAGAATGGTTGCGTGCCTCTCCCTCTTCAAATTCTTTTCTTTTTAAAAGAATAGTTGTGAGTAGCTCCATTTCTTGTGGTTCTAATTGTTCTTTGTGTTTTAACTTACCAAGCATTGTGTAAAACGATTCTGGTGGAACAATACTACCTTCACGAGCAAAATAATCTCTGCCCACTTGTTCACAAATTTCAATTTGGCGTTTTTCATGAGTATTCATTGTTGACTCGTGATCTTGCATAATTTCCATGCCATCTCTCGTATAGGCACCAAACTCAGGGCTTTCATTTGTGGCTAAATAAGCAAAGAAGTGTAAGTGCGCTTGTTTTAATTTATTAAGGGCTTGTTTAAAGGCTTCTAGTTTTTGAGGATAATCGGCACTATTTGTTTCTTTAGCTAATTCAAGTTCATTGAGAGCTCTTTCAAAATCTTCCTGAACTTGAACCACATTTCCTCGTTCTTGCATTCGATTAACAACATTTATAACTTTTCCTTC
>CAYJUJ010000089.1:0-6769 GCA_964373325.1 uncultured bacterium | reverse complement strand
GAGGAAAAAGTGCCTGGCAGTTTTCAACATAGCCAGGCACTTTTTCCTCATTCACTGACACTTAGAGTTGACTTTGGCTCTCATTATTTATAGAAACCATCGTGTCATCCTGAGTGAAACGAAGGATCCAAAAACTATGAAAAAAAAGATTCTATTGCCTTTTTTTCTACTTCTTCTTTTTTTCCTATCCCCTGCCAATTCCTACTCAGGTCGCTCTGATTATAAACTTCTCTTCATGAATCATCATAGTCCCGAGTTTGACCCCAATGAAGATCTCTTAAAACCATCCGATAAAGAACTTAAAACAGCAGAAATAAAAAAGATTATTGTGGGCGCTGCCATGAAATCAACCATTCCACTCGTAGGCACCCTAACTCGAAACACAACAGGTACCGAAACAGATCTTTTTACATCTCTTTTAACGGTAGCTTCTTCACTGAGTAAAACAGTGTCAGAGGAGCTTCGCTCAATTAAAATAACAGATCACACCTATTTCCCTCTTATCCAGGATATTTTTCTTGTTCCCTGGAATCAAAAGGAAAGGGATCTTTTTTACAGTGCTGACAAAATCTCCATGAACGAAGGAGAAGTTGTAAATGTGCTTGGTGTTGCACCCGCCACACCCTCATTTGACCGAAAATTGACCGAAGATATTAAAAAATTTCAAACAAAACTTTATAAAACTTCTGAAACTGCTTTTCTTTTAGGACTTCGCTCTTTTCTGTGGGTCCATTATGATGAAAGGGATTTTAAAAAAGAAGCTGCGGCTGCTCGTTTAACTCTGCGAGTTCTTCTTGGGTTAAAGGGAGGCTTATTTCCTTTCAAAGAAGAAAATGACCGAGTTAAATTAGATAAGGCTATTGTACCCGAAATTCCAGATACAGGAAGTGTGGCATCCCTTACATTTGATATAGACCTTTCTCAAAAACCAAATCCCCCTCTTCTACATATCGAGTTTGGTGATTTTGAAAAGTTTGAAAATGGAGATTTTGTATTGGTTGCCAAAGGAAAAGAAAAAGTAGCCCCACGCTTAGAAGGCATTGTTAATAAACCAGGGCTTAAAAAAGTGGCGGTTAATTTTTCATTCGAAAAACTTACTTTTAATCTTGAAACACAAAAGGTCACAGCCTTAGAAACGCTTGTTAGCCCTGGCCTACGTATTGGTACCACAAATTATGTTGTAGGTGCCCTTCACTTAGAAGATGTGGATAAAGAATTTAAAGCCGAAATTAATAAAACCATTGAGGCTGAAGTTAAAAAGAGTGGGGGTAAACTACTCAACCTCATTCTTGGGAGGAAAGTCGAATGAGGTTATGTCTACTGTCATTGCGAGGGGTGAAACCCCGTAGCAATCTCATCGCTGTGCGATGGGATTACTTCGTCGCTGTGCTCCTCGTAATGACAACAAAGCTCACCTTCGCCACCTCCATTGACCTCACACAGAAACTTTTAGATCGAAATGAACTAACTCTTGCAACACAAAAAATACACCCGTTTCTTGTAGATTCAAAAGTGAAAGGCCGCCTTCAATCTTGGCTTACTCATCCTGATATTAGAAATTATGTTGTTGATTGCCAATTAAGACTCAGGCCTTATTTTCAATCTGGAAATATTTTAGGGCCGCTTTGCTACCATCTTCGCCAAGATGATAAGACAAAAAGGGCCAAATATTTTGATTTTGTAAAACGCTATTTATTAGAAACAAAACTAGCTTTAGCCGAAGTGAGTGAAGACCCAAGATATTCTACCGAAGACCGTAAAAAGGCCAGTGTTTATCTCAAAAATTTCTTACGAAATGATGATACTAAAATTCAAGCGTGCTTTACTCCTGCGATAAGACTTAATTACCCCAAGGATGGAAGTATTCCCCTCTCTCCTTTTGGTTTTGTATCATCCTGCTTTCATGAAAAATTTCCCAAGATCAAAAACAAACCCTATTTCGGACTTAATTTGGAAGAAGAATTTCCAAATCATCCAGGCCATGTTATTTCAGAAACAGGATGGATTGGTGGCAACAAAGTTGAATACCTAACTGAAAATGACCGCTCAAAAAACCTCGTAAGAGAGCTTTTTCCAAAACACCCTCTCATGGGTCAACTGTATCCCCTAGATGGAAGAGGCACAATTCAAGCTTTTCTTGAAAAAGATCAAGCCGCCGTTTTTACTGAAGAAGAAGGTTTTTATGCTTTAGAAAATCATCCTGTTTGGAATCAAAAAGCTGGTATTTTTTATGAAACTTTAAAGGCCATTAACGCTGCAGAGCAAAGTATTTTTGTAGATGTCTTTTTCCTAGGCAGCTCCATGGGTGCTAGCCTTGCAAAACACCTCATCAAACTTTTACAAGAAAAACCTCAGCTTAAAATTTTTATTTTAAGAGATAATGTCAACCATTTTGGTCATGAAAAAGAAATGAAGCCTATTTATAATTTTCTTCTGGCTTATTCTATGAATCATCCGGACAGGCTTGTGATTTCAGAGGCCTTTATTGAAGGGCATCGTTCAGGGCTTCCACCCTTTGTGGAGAGCCTTGTTTCAGATGAGTTTCTTGTTCAAAGTGGCATTCAAAAACACCTCGCTCTTTATGGAAGAGCAGTTTCAGACCACAGTAAGGTCATGGTTATCGATGGTAAATCAGAAAAACCCATTGCCTTTGTAGGTTCTAAAAACTGGACAGATGAGTCGGGTAGTGTTTGCTACGATGAAGTTGCCAAAGTAACGGGCCCTGCTGCTTCTATTGTTCTCGATGATTATTATGATGACATGTTTTATGGCCTCAAAAATAAAATGGATCCTACCTATATCACTCTTCTTGCCTCGAAAGGATGGTCCAAAGAACGCTATACCGAGGGCCAAAGCTTAGACACCATGATTGCCAATATTTTAAAACCCTTTGATCTTCTTAACCGTAATGCCTTTGGCCAAGCTGAAGTTTCGACAAAAATAGAGGTAGCCTCTCAAGGAGAATCTATTTTAAGAACGGGTATGAATAATTTTGACTCTACTCGAACTAATGCCGTAGACCAAGTGATTCAGCTTATTCTTTTTGCCCAAAAAAATATTTTTATTAAAGATCAGTTTCTTTTTGATAGAAATGTTGTATTGGCTCTCGTCAAAGCAAAAGAAAGAAATCCAGAATTGGACATGAGAGTCATATTAGAGCCTTTAGAAGCAACCAATCCAAAAGGACTGCCCAATCTTCTTTATCTAGATGTATTAGCAGAGGCGGGTATTCAAGTGAAATGGAAAAAACTGCGCGTTGGATGGGAAGAAAGCGACTTTCCTCTTATGGAAAAAATCAATCAAGAATATCATATGAAAACGATTTCAGCAGATGGTCTCTATGTTATCACTGGCTCTGCAAATAAGGATCAAACAACAATGTATGGTTCTTTCCGATAAGAACAATTCGATTTTTTTGATGCGGCCGCAACCAAAGTTCACGATGAAAATTTTATTTCTCAATGGAATAGTGACTCCGAAACTTCCGAAGTCTTTACACGCTTTGATTTTGAAGTGCCTCAAGGGTTTAAAGGTTTTAACGGCAAACCTTTGACTCCACCCCAATTCATTAAACTTCTTCGAAATATTATTTCAATTCTTTTCGACGGCCAGACTATTTCTTAAGCAGGGAGACAGTCTCTTTCAGGGACAGCCTCATATATGTGCAATGCCTACTAAAGAGGCTGTCCCTGAAAGAGACTGTCTCCCTACTTTTTTATTGCCAACTATTTCCTTATCTTTAGAATACGATCCCGTGTTGAGAAAGTATTTTATAGGTATCGTTATTATTCTTGTGACCTCGGAAGCTTCTGCTTTTCGTCTCCCCGAACACGAACGAATTACAAGAAGAGCTGTTTTAGAATTCAATCACTGCTTTGACAATGCTCTTTCACGAACCACTGAAAATACTCTTGTAAGTGCAAATAAAAGTGAAGACACAGATCTCATTAACAAGTGGCTTTGGTATTCTCACTTTTATCATCCAGAAAAACCTCTAGAAGATATGAGACGATATGATTCCTCAGTTCGGGTTAACGAGTTAGAAGCTGAAATCAAAAAATTATTGTGGCCACTCAAACAAGATAACTCAGAGCTTTATACTCAGATGGGGTATGTTGTTCACCATTTTCAAGACATGGCTTCTCCCCTTCATGTTGTACCCGTCATGCATGGGTTAGGTGATAAATTTGAGGCTTATGTACTCACAGAAGAAGAGTTTCAAAACTACATGCCTGAAAACATTGATTGTACAATCTATACTACTTTGAACGATGTAAACCTCTTTACCATACTTAAAGAAACCGCAGCCAAAACATTAGCAAAAGCAAGGGATTACCTTTTTGCTTTTAAAGATGGCCAATTAGGAAAACTAAGGTGGAAAGCATTTTGGAAAGAATCAGAAGATAACTCCTTTGGCCAATATGGATTTTTAGGAAATGTTTTTGGGGTTACAAAAATAAAAACATCTCTTCACTCTTATGACATCGCTGAAAGTGAATATAAAGACTTTACAGCGGGCCAGCTTCGTCTAGGAATTAATGCTACCGAACGCGCGCTCTACTGGCTCCACCGTGAAAAGAAACGCTTTCCTCCCTCTCAGCAACAACAATAGACCCCTTTTATTCTCCGCCTACTACATCTGAAGGTTGCTCTCCGGATGGAGCTCTAGGAATATTTATTCAGTATCTTTTGGTTCCTCCTGTGCTGGTTCAGGCTCAGAAGGTGTTGTAGAAGCAGGAGGATTGGCATCTCCTGCTGGTTTATTTAATTTTTCACTTTGTTTATCTAAGGCTTTTTCTCTTTTTGAGTATTGCTTATCAATTTGCTCTTTTCTTTTATTATAAATATTTTCAGCTTCTTGAACGCAAGTTTGAGAAGCACCGCACTCTTGTACTTTTCTAGTTTTCCACTCTTCTAAATTTTTCATTTTATCAGCTTGTTGTTCACCCAACTTTTCTTGTTTGTGAGTTATTTGATGTTGCCGATGTTTCTTTCTTGTATTTTTGATGCACTCTTGATCACCCTTACAATCTTTAACATCAGTTTTTAGTTCTTTTCTTTCTTTTCTTTGGTGTTTTACTTCTGCTTTTCTTTTTTGAGCGGGCTTCATTCTATTATTGGCAGGGCTACGCTGACCACCTTGTTTTTGAGTTAGCCGTGGGCCTTGAGTCCCTTTTTTAGTATCTTTTTTTGCAAAAACTTCAGTATTTAAGAATAAAAAAGAAGCAATAATAACAAGAAATAAAAGACTACGACCCTTAAACATATGACCCCCCTTATTTTAAATTAAAAACAAATGACACAACCTTAAAAAAATATTATCTCGAATCTTTACTTTTGTCACCTGTAGGCTGAACTCATTGAGTTTTTAAATAAGCAATAACATCTTCAATTTCTTGATCAGTAAGTCCCTGTTTTATCATAGGAACGTTTTTATATTTTATAAAAAGCTCTTTTGCGACAGGGTCTGTTTTAAGCATTGTCTCTGGATCCTTAACCATTTTTTTGATCCAATCAATACTTCGACGCTTCGTAACACCTTTTAAATCTGGACCAATCTTATCTCCCTGCCCAATGCTGTGGCACAAAGCACATTTTGTATCAAAAGTCACCTTACCCTTACCTTTATCAGCTGCAAAGCAAGCAGAAAAAGACACCATAAATAATAAAATAAGTACGTTTTTAAAAAGCATACACTCTCCTCCTCTATCATCTCATTGCCATAAACTACATCCAATGATATGACCTACATCATGGAAAATTCAAAATCATTTCTTCTTCCCACTCATAAAATCAGACGCAGAATTTGATAGATCTTTAGCTTTTTCTTTCATTTTCTTAAGCAAAACTCTTGCCCATATAAACTCAGTCGCCAAAATAGCTAGCCCTATAATAATAACAACAACTCCAGGGCCAGGGGTTACAATCATAATAGCACCAAGAATAAGAACGGTTATTCCAATGATAAGAATAAAAATACGCCGCATTCCTTTATAACCCAAGGTAGCCCAACCCACTATGTTTTTTGCTATGGGTGAAACAAAATGCTCTTCCCCGTTTTTAGGAACAAGGATCGAAGCCAAAACACCTACTGCTAAAATTCCAACAATCATGGCCAAAGTCACTTGAATGGGTATTGGATAATGGTGTGAAATAAGCATTTTGATTCCAATAAAAGCTAAAAGAAAAGAAAGGCTCATTTTCATAAATCGAAACTTTTCTATAAGAGCAGCTAGCGCAAAATAAAGAGATCTAAGCCCAAGAATTGCAAAAATATTAGATGTAAATACTAAAAATCCCTCACGAGTCACTGCAAGAATGGCAGGAATGGAGTCCACTGCAAAAATAAGATCCATACTTTCAACCATGAGAAGTACTAAGAAAAGCGGTGTCATCACTAATTTACCGTTTAAGCGAATAAAAAACTTTTGCCCATGAAGCTCTGTTGTAAAAGGGAAAAAACGTCTAGCAGTACGCAAAATAAAAGTCTTTTCTGGCTCCAAATCTTCATCACGCCAAATAAGAAGTTTAACCGCTGTAAAAAGAAGAAGCCCTCCAAAAACATATACGATCCACGAAAGGTGATTGATGAGGGCGACCCCCACACTAATCATAATCCCCCTCATGATCACAGCACCTATAATTCCCCAAAAAAGAACGCGGTGTTGATAAATAAGCGGAATTTTAAAATAAGCAAAAACAACGGCGATTACAAAAATATTATCAAGGCTTAAAGATTCTTCGATGAGATAACCAGTAAGAAACTGAA
>CAYJUJ010000088.1:0-6798 GCA_964373325.1 uncultured bacterium | reverse complement strand
GAGGAGCTGGATAGATTGAAACCATATCATGATTTTTATATTTATTAATGAGTCCCAAACAGTTTTGGTAAGCTTCTTTTACTTTTTCTTGATATTGTTTGGGAGCCCCCTTCCAGTCATACATGGTGCGCGCCATGACAAGACGAATTCCAACATCTTCTGCTGCTTTAATAACCGCTTCTGCATTTTCATTTCCACCGTTATGAATGTAGAAAAAATCACAAACGGTTGTGACCCCGTACTTAAGCATTTCTGAAAAAGCTAAGAGTGCGCCTGTATAAATGCCATCTTTATTTAGCTTTTGAGAATATTTATAAATTCCCTCATCTCTCCACTTTTCAAAAGGAAGATCATCAGAAAAGCCACGTACAAGGGATTGAAACGAATGATTATGAGTATTGACCGTTCCAGGTATGATGAGGAGATTTGCTAAATGGATCTCTTTATAATCTTTATCTTTTTTAAAGGAACTTTGGTCAGAAATACTTGTTATAGTTCCATTTGTCTCACAAATAACCTGATTTTCTTTAAACACCCCCTCCGTATAAACCAAAGGTGCTTTATAGACATATTTCATGGGCACCTACACGGTAGCAACGACTTGACCCTATTTCAAGCTTGGACTAGGATGGCGTTCCTATGAAAAAAATAGCTGTTGTTTTGGTAGTTGCACTAAGTCTCTTTGCGGGAGGGCTCTTCTATCTTAAGCTCGCAACTTCAGACAAAACAAATCAGGGCTTTACCGATGAACTCAAACGCTCTGTAAAAGTTCCCGACGAAATTAACCGAATTGTATCTTTAGCCCCCAACATTACAGAAATACTTTTTTCCATTGGCGTAGGAAACAAAGTTGTGGGTGTCACAACTTTTAGCGATTACCCAGAAGAAGCTAAAAATATTGCCAAAGTGGGAAGTTTTTCATCACCTCATATAGAGATGATTGCTCATCTTAAGCCGGATCTTGTCATCGCTACAGCTGATGGCAATCCGGAACAAGCTATTAAAAAACTAGAGGAAATGGACATTGCCACTTATGTTATTAATCCCCGTGATTTTCAGGGGATTTTAACTTCTATTAGAAATATTGGAAATGTTCTTAACGTTTCAGAAGCCTCTGAAAGAGTAGCTGGATCCATGGAAGGAATAAAAAATCATATTGCTGATCAAGTAGCTACCCTTCTACACCCCAAAATTCTTTTTCAACTGAATGCAAAGCCCATTATGAGTGCTAGTAAAAATACATTTGTTCAAAGTCTTATTGAGCTTGCTGGTGCAATAAACATAGCTTCTGAATCAAAAGTCAACTACCCAACCTTAAATCGAGAAGCTGTTCTAGCAAAAAAACCTGACATGATTATTGTTGCAGCTGATGAGTCCCAGTTTAAAATCATCCAAAACGATTGGGCAGGTTACCCAACAATTCCAGCCGTTCAAAACCAAGCCATTTATAGAATTAACCCAGATATTATACTTCGCCCTGGCCCCCGTATTATAGAAGGGCTTGTGGAACTTTATAAAACCCTTCATTTCAAGGGTAATAATGCCCCTCATACCTAAAAAAGTTCTTCTAACTTGTCTTTACTTGGGGCTGTGTTTGTGCCTTGTTTTAATAGTAGCCCTGAAGGTGGGTGCCGTTTCTCTTAGTTGGCGAGATGTTTTTTTTCTCGATTCTCCCATTATTTCTTATTTACGCCTGCCTCGTATTCTTTTAGCAATCATGGTAGGGGCGGGGCTCTCCATGAGTGGGGTTATTTTTCAAGCTATTCTTAAAAACCCTCTCGCAGATCCTTATGTTCTAGGAGTTTCAAGTGGTGGCGCTATTGGTGCAGTGCTCTCTGTCATTTTAGGTGTCAGTACTTTGCAACCCTTATTTGCTTTTTCAGGTTCTCTTTTAAGTATTATTTTTGTACTGACAGCCGCTAAAAAAACAAGCGGGAATTCGCTCATTCTTGCGGGAGTTATTCTTAACTTTTTTTTAGCATCAATTCTAGCATTGCTTCTGGCTTTATCCTCTCCTGATCAGCTTTCAAGCTCTTACTCTTGGTTATTAGGAAGTCTTGCCTACAGTCAATTTTCTTCCCTTGTCAAAATCATACCTCCCTTTTTAGGAGCTATTATTTTTCTTTATTTTTGTGCAACAAAACTGAACGTTTTAAGCCTCGGTGAAGAAAAAGCAATTTCCTTAGGTGTTTCAGCTTATCAATGGAGACTCATCCTTCTTATACTTACTTCTCTTGTAACCTCATTGTTGGTTTCCGTTAGTGGCATTATTGGATTTGTTGGACTTATTGTACCCCATGCCGCGCGAAGCCTGTGGGGTTATGATCATCGTCTTTTAATACCAGCCTCGGCTCTACTTGGAGCTATTTTTATGGTTGTATCAGATACATTAGCTCGAACAGTTTTCTTGCCAGCTGAAATTCCTGTTGGCGTTTTTACAGCACTTATTGGGGCTCCCATTTTTATCTATTTCTTGAGAAAAGGTTATGATTTTCAAAACACGCGGTCTTAATTACGAAATTGAGAATAAAAAAATTTTAAGCGACATGAGTGTTGAGATTCCAAAAAATGCCTTAACTTCCTTAGTTGGGCCTAATGGAGCTGGGAAAACAACTCTTCTTAAGATTTTTTCAAAAATTTTAAAACCAACCGCAGGCGATGTTTATCTAGAAAAAAGAAATATAAACGAAATAAAACTTAAAGAATTTTCTAAAAAGGTTGCTTTCTTACCCCAAAATTTCAGGCTTCCCTTTTCTTTAAAGGTATTTGAGCTAGTGCTGTTAAGTCGCACCCCTTATAAAGATTTTTTTGCCTTTGACTCAAAAGAAGACCGAGATGTGTGCTTAGAGGCCCTGCAAAAAACAGAAACACTCCAATTTAAAGATCGCTACTTTCACACACTCAGTGGTGGTGAACAACAAAGAGTACTGATTGCAAAATGTTTAGCACAAAAAGCAAATGTTCTCCTTCTTGATGAACCTAATAGTTACTTAGACCTTTCTCATAAAATAAATCTTATAAAACTTCTTTTAAATCTTAAATTAGAACAAAATCTTTCTATTATTATAACCTCTCATGATCTTCATTTTGTAAAATCATGCTGCGACTATTCTATACTCATCAAGAACGGAAAAATTATTAAAAGTGGGCTGACATCTCAAACCTTATCTATTTCTGATACAGCATTTACCTTTAGTATTCCGGAAAAAATCTTAGAAAAACACTCTTAATGACATGATGTGAATAGTTTCGGGTGATGCCCCCTGAACTTCATGACTAAAACCATAATGAATTCCTATTTTATACTGAGACCAGCCCCCTCCAAAAGAGTAAGATTGGAGGCTTTTTTGGATATGATATTGAACCCCACCCCTAGCCGAAATACCCGTTGAAGCATGAATAACCTCCATTCCTGACTGCACTATAATTCCAGGCTGAGAAAGAACTTTGCTTCCATCTACTGAAATAAGAAGAAGATCCTTAATGTTAAGCTGTGAGCCAAGGCCTAACTTTCGTTTTGAAGGAGTCATCATATCATCTGCCACAACACCTAAATGAAGGGAGGGGTGCGCTTCAAAAAGAAGGCCAGAATAAACATCTAAAAAGTTTTTAGCATTATTAAAAACATACTTTCCGCCCAACCCAGCAGAAAAAACCCCAAATTTTTTGGCTAAAATAGCATTAATTGCACTATCATTGGATGTGTTCTTAATAAGGCTTTCTCTGTAGGTATAGCCAATGCCCGCATCAAAACTAGCTGTTTTGGAATCAATAATTGAGGCATTAAAATACCGACTTTGGTTTTGGAAAGAAATCTGTGTTTCAATAGAATATTTTTCAGTAAAAGCAAAACTAGCAGGATTAGAATAAAGACTTTCGTTAAGAGCAATACCGCCCTTTAAGGCGCCAGAGAGGCCTACAGAACGAGTATCGGCAAAATCAGAAAATGCCTTTGAAATACCAAGAGTTAGAAACAAAACTAAAAAGCAGGTTCTTTTAAGCATTTTTTTTACTGTAACACATGTATGTATTACCCTCAACACTGCCTTGTCCTATTGACATGGTTTCTGTGGGGTGTTAGAAAGTGGGGCTTCTTTTTACCGACGAGGTTTTATATTATGACAAAGACTAAACTTAAAAAATTTGAAAAAATACTAACTCAACAATTAGAAGAACTATATAAAGCCGCCATTCAAGTGGCCGATCATAATATTTTGTCTGATGAAAAGAAAACACTTGATGAAGTAGATCTGGCCTCTATAGAATCAGATTGGATAAACTCTCTTAAAATTAAGGATAGAGAGCGAAACCTGATTGTTAAGATCAGACAAGCCCTAGAAACTATCAAAAACGGAACATACGGGTCTTGTAAAGGGTGTGGAGAAGAAATAGATGAAAAAAGGCTAGCGGCTAGACCTGTAACAACTCATTGTATGGAGTGTAAACAACTGGTAGAAGAAAAAGAAAGAAGAAAAGGGTTATAATGGAGTTGCGATTTGCAGTTATCCCGGCTGCTGGGCGGGGTACAAGGCTACTACCTATTACAAAGGTGGTTTGCAAAGAGCTAATCCCTATTATAGACAAACCTACCGCTGAATACGCTGTTCAAGAAATTTCACAATCAGGTTTTGAAGAAGTTATCTTTATTACTCCCGACAAAAAAGGAAATATCAAAAAATACTTTCTTCCTGACGAAAAACTAAATTCCTATTTAAAAAAACAGGGGCAAGACATGCTTCTTAAAAACTTGCCTTATTATCAAAATCTTTCATTTAAATCTGTTCAGCAAAAAAAGCCCTCAGGGCTTGGTGCAGCGGTTCTTTGTGCTGAAAAAATAGTTAAAAATGCACCCTTTGTTGTCACATTGGTTGACGATATTATTGATGCAACACCACCTGTTCTTAAACAACTCAAAGACGTTTTTAAAAAAGTACGTTCTTCTGTTATTGCCATCATGGAGGTGCCACAAAAAGACGTCTCTAAATACGGGATTGTTGAGGGAAGAGAAGTCTCTCCAGGGCTTTTTAAGTTAACCCGCCTTGTCGAAAAACCACAACCCCATGAAACTAACTCTAATTTAGCTATTGTAGGTCGATATCTTCTCACTCCTCAAATTTTTAAGTGCTTAAAAAATACAGCTCCGGGAAAAGGCAAAGAAGTTCAATTAACAGACGCTTTGAATCTTCTTTTGCAAAAAGAGTCAATTTATGCTTATAAGTTTAAAGGGACAAGAATAGACGCTGGAGATAAGTTAGGGCTTCTAAAAGCTAATCTTTACTTTGGAGCAAAGAAAGAGAAAAAATGGCGCCAAGAACTTCAAAACTTTTTACAATCCATTACTTAGCCATCATACTTTTAACCCCTCTTTTTTCTTATTCTTATTTCCCAAACCCTGCCGGCATTTTTGATCATGCCACTCAGTACAAAAGAGCTATTCAATCTCTAAAAATAAAGTACAAAATCAATTTTGAAGATTCCGGTAAAACTTGTTATCAAACTCTTTATTATTCAAAATCCACCTCATACAGAGCAGAAATCACCTGTGACACAGAAAGTGCAGTTTTTACTTCTTCACCACAAATGGCATTTTCTTTATGGACTTTACTTTTCTCATCTTCAACCAAGGCGGTTTTAGACGCCCTTCAAAAATACGACATTGTTAAAACAATATCAGGCCAGGCGCCTCTACCTATCTTTAATAGCGGCAAATTCTTTCTCAAGAAAAAAAACGGGCATGTTTCCAAAAGGCCAGAAACTGTCATCTACATTGATAAAATTGAATATCAAAACTTTGAGGCTGCCAAAGCAGAAGCGCTTCCCATCAAAACAGAAAAATCCTTTGCTATAAAATTTTCTTCTGTCCAATCTACTGCCAACTATCTTGTAATGGATATTACCAATAGAAGCGAAAGGGTTTATTCAGCTCCCGCTCAGTTAAAGATTCAAGACAGTCACGGAAATGTTTTTACTGCTCAATTTGAAGACTATATACTTAAGGAAAAAGTACTCAGGTTGCCTCGCAAAATAAAAGTATGGGAAGCTGATCAATTCGAAACGGAAGCACCAGAAAAAAGTTTTGCTACCTTTACTCTTCAAGAAGCTCTTATCAACCCACAAATTTCCAAAAATCTTTTTTCACACGATGGTGAACAGAACATCTCTCATAGTGATATGGGGAAGTTGGTAGATCTTTATTACCACTAAGAGTAGGAGCATTTATAGAAGAAAAATACATAAAAATAGCTGTTCCAGTTCCACTTCGATCTACCTTTATTTATCGTATCCCTCAAAAACTTCTTTCTGAATATCAGTTGGGGCGCCGCACTATTGTTCCTTTTGGTAAAAGAAAGATTACGGGTTACGCTCTGAATATCTTAGAAAAACCCGCCCAATTAGAAAATATCAAAGATATTATTGAATTTACTAATGAGCCGCCTATAAATCCAAAAATGCTTTTTTTCTTTCAATGGGTTTCTAATTATCATCACTACCCCTTGGGGCAAGTTATAAAAACAGCTATACCAACATTAAAAAACTACCGTCCCCCTAAAGAAAAACCTTCCGTCATTGAAATGGAGCCTTTTTTATCTCTTCAACCCGATCAAAAAAAAGCTTTTGATTTTATCTCTAGCGCTCTTGATAAGAATGCGTTTTCTCCTTTTCTTCTTCATGGCGTTACAGGAAGTGGTAAGACAGAAATTTACCTTCACCTCATTCAAAAAATAATAAATATGGGCAAAAACGCTATCGTTCTTGTTCCTGAAATTGCCTTAACTCCACAAATGGAAGCACGTTTTA
>CAYJUJ010000087.1:0-6844 GCA_964373325.1 uncultured bacterium | reverse complement strand
AAATTATTATAGGGTTAATGCCTTGGGCCATAACGAGGTGATTTTTTTGCCTTTTCAAGCCAAGCAATAGCATCATCAAACTTATTGAGCTTCATCAAATAAGAACCAATATCGTTATAAGGATTTCCAAAATCAGGATCTATCTCAATAGCCTTTTTACAAAGCTCTATAGCTTTTTCGTATTCTCCTTTAAATGAAAGCATCCAGCCTATGTAAGTGTAGGCTTCTGCGGTAGGATAATAACTTAAGGAGTCTTGAAAATGGCGAATGGCTTGTTCTATGTCATTTTCGGAGGCTGCACGGCACCCTTCCTCGACGAGTTCCAAAGCCTTGACCTGCCTCATGTCGAAAACCTTGGCGCTTGCCACTAGTTAAAATATAGCAAATTACATTACTTTGGGAAATAGGGAAAATATTCGGTAGCGACTTTTTTCATAATGTCGACCCCTATTAAAAGAGATTCTTCTTTAATATCAAAACGAGGGCTGTGATGATTAACATAGCCTACTTTCTCATCCCCAGCTCCTACAAAGAAAAAACAACCAGGAACTTTATTTAAGATAAAAGAAAAATCCTCTCCACCCATGGTTTTACAATCAGTAACCACATTCTGTTCCCCAACAATGGATGCAGCCATCTCATGAACAAAGGCTGTCATTTTGGGATCGTTTTGAGTGACAGGAGTTGCTCTGTCAAAATTGAGTTCATAGGTAGCACCGTAGGCTGCAGTAACTCCCTTAACCGTTCTTTCAAATAATCCTGGCATTTTTTGCCACAAATCTTTATCCATAGTTCTCACAGTTCCAATAAGGGTTGTTTCTTCTGCAATAATATTAAAAGCACTTCCCCCTTGAATTTTACCAACTGTCACAACTGCGGGTTTCAGAGGATCCGTATAACGACTCACAATACTTTGAAGAGCATTTACAACTTGGCAAGCTACAACCACACTATCAACAGTGTCTTGTGGTGCTGCACCATGCCCCCCTTTACCTTTAATAACAAGCTTAAATTCATCGACAGATGCCATGATAGGCCCTGGTGTTACCCCCACCTTTCCAAGAGGCATATAGCTCCACACATGAAGACCAAATGCTGCTTCTACTTTTGGATTTTCCAAAACCCCTTCTTTAATCATAAGGTCAGCCCCATTGCCACCCTCTTCTGCTGGCTGAAATATAAATTTTAAATTACCTGGAATTTTTTGACTTTTGAGCTCCTTCGCAGTCATAAGAAGTGAGGCAACATGCATATCATGACCACAAGCATGCATGACATTTGCATTCTGAGAGCGATAAGGAACATCATTAACTTCTTGAATAGGAAGACCGTCCATATCGGCTCGAAGTAAAATACATCGCTTATTATTATCAGAATGAAGTGCCACGACCCCTGTTTTAGCTATTCCCGTTTTCGGCTCATATCCATAGCTTTTTAGTTTTTCAATAATTGTTTTGGATGTTTGTACTTCCTGATACTTCAGTTCAGGATGGGCATGAAAATAACGCCTTAATTCAACAACCTCTTTTTGATTTTCTTTTGATAAACTAGATTGCATAAAAAATCTCCTTATTAAAATCCTCTTAATACATCGTCTTCTTGTGTTTTCTTTCCTTCTTCAACTTCCTCATCTTGGGGTTCAGCAATTTCTTGCGGTTCTGTTCCTTCCTTAAATGCTTCATACACACCTATTTTTGATTGAGGTGCCGCTAATTTACCTGTTTTAGGGTCTATTCGTACAAAAGCAATACCTTCGGGCGCTTCAAATTCTTTAATAGGATAATTTTTAACAACTTCTTTCATATAGGAAACCCAAATAGGTGCTGCTGCCGAAGAGCCTGTTTCCAATTTGCCAATGGATTCTTTTTTATCATCCATTCCAACCCATACCCCTGTTACAACATCTGGGGTGTAACCTAGAAACCAAGCATCTTCATAGTTATCAGTTGTTCCCGTTTTACCTGCGACAGGGCGTTTAAGCTCTTTTAATTTCCAACCCGTACCTTCCTGAACAACCCCCTCTAAAAGGTGCGTCATAATAAAAGCTGTACTTGGAGCAATACTATGCTCTTTTGGTAAAGATTCATCCATTTTCTTCATAAAATCTCTAAGCTCCTCTGCTTTTAATTTAGCCTTTTTTTGTTCTTCAAGACTCGCATAAGTTCTTCTCGTATCAAAGTCAATGGTCACCTGAGGTTTTATAACAAGTGGTTCATGATATTCTTCCAACACGTTTTCATCTCTATCAACCACTTTTTTAATAAAAACAGGTTCAACCACTTTACCCGAATTTGCAAAAACAGAATAGGTTCTACACATTTCTAAAAGAGTCACACTTGAAGAGCCTAAAGCAGAAGATAAATCTTCGTTGAGTAGAGATTCAACCCCTAATTTTTTGGCATAAGTCAAAATATAATCAACCCCTAAATCCTGAACAATGTTAATAGTTGGAATGTTTCGAGAGTTTATTAAAGCTGTTCGGAAAGTAGTATCTCCATAAAACTTCTCACCGTAATTATCTGGTTTCCACTCTATGCGAGTTTCTTCATCTTTATAAACAATAGGGGCATCTGAAAGTACTGTTGCTGGGGTATACCCTTTATCCAGCGCTGCGGCGTAAATAATGGGTTTAAATGTGGAACCAACCTGTCTTTTTGCCTGAGTTGCTCTGTTAAACTCACTTTTTTCATAATCATATCCACCCACCATGGCATAAATTTGCCCTGTATTAACTCCAACAGAAAGAATAGCTCCTTGAATTTCAGGCTCTTGTTCCAGAGAAAATTTGATTCCATCTTTTGTATCCAAAACTTCGATGACTCTAACACTTATAACATCTCCAACTTTTAAAGCCTCACTCGGTTTTCTAATAAGACCGTCTTCCCAAAAAACTTGTGAATTAACAGAGCGGGCCCATCGCATGTCTGAAAAAGGAATCACTCCAGAGCGAGTACCTACTTTAACCTGTATCAATCTAGATTCATCATTGATATGCGTTACAACTGCATCATAAAAAGTATTTTTATCTAAAGGTGTTTCTTCACTGTAATGCTTTGGATCTAAATAGAATCCAAATTTATTTTCTCCCACACTAGTTATAGATTGCGTCACATATTTTCCATCAACCAGTGTTCGGTGTTGTGCCGCTAAATAAGCATTGATTTCATTTGATCCTAAATGCTTAAGAGCACCTCTAAAACCCCTTCTTTTATCAACCACTCTTAAACCCTCTTTAAGAGATTCTTGGGCTGCTTTTTGATAATCCAGTTTTAACGTTGTATAAACCTTAAGACCCTGCGTTAAAACTGCATCGTTTCCATACTTTTCTACAAGATAGCGCCTGACATGTTCTGTAAAATAAGGGGTTGGATCAAATTTAAAATCCTTTTTGATTTCAAGTTTTTGCGCAATGGCTTCTTTCATTTGTGTTTCTGTGATATATCCAACCTCTTTCATTCTTTTTAAAACATAAATCTGCCTTTCTTTAGCTAGTTGAGGATAGTGATAGGGAGTGTAATTACTAGGAGCTTGTGGTAACCCTGCAAGCATTGCTGCCTCTGCAAGGGTAAGGTCTTGCACACTCTTTCCAAAATAAACATGAGAAGCTGCTTCTACTCCATGCGCACCATGGCCTAAATAAATTTGATTAAAATAAAGATAAAGAATTTGTTTCTTAGACAAATGCTTTTCCATTGTGCTTGCTAAAATAATTTCTTTAATTTTTCGAACAATGGTTTTTTTGCGAGTTAAAAAAAGAGTTCGTGCTACTTGTTGAGAAATGGTGCTTCCTCCCTGCTTCCACTCACGAGCTTTAATATTTGTGATCAGGGCCCTCAAAATACCTTGAAAATCAATACCATGATGTTCAAAAAAACGGTCATCTTCAGCAGCGATAAAAGCATGAACAATAAGAGGTGGCATTTTCTCATAAGGAATAACGTAACGCCTCTCGTTATAAAATTCGCCAATCTTGTGTTCATCGTCAGAAAAAACCTCTGTTACAATGGAAGGGCGATAATGGGCAAGCTCTGAAAGAGATGGCAGATCCGCTGTTAAAAAAAGAACCCCTATGACGAGAAAAATAAGACTCGCAATTCCCCCCACCACAAGTATTTTAAGAAGTTTTTGAGACCACCCCATAAGTAACCAAAGTCTATTCCGCTTTGTGCTTAAAATCAATATAGATCCCTGCTTTCGCAGGGATGACACAGGTTGAAACTTGCTATTTGGTTAAAACTCCATTAATAATTGCGTTCAATGTCGACAAAAGCGGGGTTTGCAGAAAGCTTTGATAAAACTAAAATCTTCTACTCCTCTCAAGGGGAGGGCATTCCCCTTGCCTTTACCTACGGAGTCACCTGTGGAATGTATCATTTTAAATATCAAACGGCGCACTTTCAAAATCAGTATCAAGTGATTCAATATGACTATAGAGGCCATAATTCTTCTGAGACCTCAGATAATCTTGAAAACCTAAGTATCGAGGGTTGTGCAAGAGATTTAAAAGCAGTTCTTGATAAACTTAAAATCGAAAAAGCCATTCTCGTAGGTCATAGCCTTGGAGTTTCAGTTAACATTAAGTTTTGGGAGCTTTTCCCTGAACGCGTGAAGGCACTTGTTCTTATTTGCGGGGGCATTACAAACCCTTTCGATATGATGCTTTACACGGATATGACTAAAATCCTCTTTGAACTCCTTAAAATGGCTTATCTTAAATATCCTAAACAAGCTGAAATGACATGGAAGAATATTCCAGATCCCCTAAGCCACACCCTTGTTTCATTTCTTGGATACAATAAACTTCTTGCTCAAAAACAAGATATTCAAATGTATGTGGAAGGGGTGAAAAAACATCCCCTTCAAACTTTTCTTTATTTTATGCAAGATTATAGCAAGTTTGATGGAACAAAGATTTGCGAAACTATTACATGCCCAACACTTATTATAGCAGGGCAATACGACCTCATCACACCTTTAAAACATATCAAAAAAGTTCATAAACTCATTAAAACATCAGAGCTTTTTGTAGCACCCCAAGGAAGCCATGTTTCTCAATGGGATATTCCAGAAGTTATCAACCTTCGAATGGAAAAATTTCTTACAAATCTAAAACAATAGGCAGAACAAGGGGGCTTTTCATGTTTCGCTCCCTAAAAAACCGCTGAAGCCCTATGCGAACATCTTCTTGAATTTCTCCGTTTTCTTTGAGTTTATCTAGATGGGAAAGAACTTTTTTCTTAGCCTCCCTAAAAAGATCTGAATGCTTCTCTTGCAAAATGAATCCCCTTGAAAAAAGATAAGGCTCTTCTGTAAACTCACCTGTTTTTTCATCTCGAAGCACAACAACAAACACAATGCCAGCTTCAGAAAGGCTGCGTCGATCTTTTAAAATAACATGTTCTAAATCCGTACCCGTTAATCGATCTACAAAAATATGGCTTGTGGGAACCTTATCGACAATTTTAAGGGAATCTTCAGTTAGTTTTACAACATCTCCATTTCGAACAACTTGAATACATTTCTCATCCACTCTTTCAGAAGCCAAGACAGCATGCATGGTGAGGTGCCTTAGCTCCCCATGAACGGGAATAAAAAAGCGAGGATTAATCATTTTATGAAGTTGTCTTAATTCATCCCGATGTGCATGGCCAGAAGTATGAATTTCAGAAATTTCTCCATAAAGAATTCGAGCCCCTTGTGCACATATGTGATTCATAACCTTATGAATAGCCCGTTCATTACCAGGAATAAAACGAGAAGAAAGAATAACAAGATCTCCTTTACCTAACTTCAAATTGGCATGAGATTTATAAGCAAGTCTCGTTAAAGATGCATAGGGCTCCGCTTGAGACCCTGTAATAATAAAAAGATAATTATTATCATCTGTCAGAACATCTGTAATAACATCAGTATTTTGTAAAAAACCAATTCGCCTTGCTATTTCAGTGTTGGCAAGCATGCTGCGACCATCAAGATAAACTTTTCTTTTATGCTTTTTAGCTAATTCTAGAAGATTATTAATTCGTGTTAGGTTGGATGCGAAAGCACTGACGAAAATTCTTCCCTTTTCTTTAGAAAAAATTTTATCGAAGTTTTTCTTAATATCCTTTTCTGAAAGACTTTGTCCTTCTCTTTCAACATTAGTGCTATCTGCAAAAAGAAGATGAACCCCTGCCCTTCCAATTTGTTTCAGTTTTTTTTGAGGCCGAGGCCAATGAGGATCAAATTTAAAATCTCCTGAATGAAAGATGTTACCAACAGGAGTTTTAATGAGAAGGCCCATACTATCAATAACACTATGGATGACATCAACAAACCGAATTTGAAATGATCCTATAGAAATATTTTCATCTTCCTCGGGAACGATAATTTTTGGAGTTTGAAAATCATATTCTTTGAGCCTTTGTAAAATAAGCTCTTTTGCAAACCGTGGCGCATAAATGGGTGGAACATCTTCAAGTTCTTTAAGAAGAAAAGGCAGCGCTCCAATATGATCTTCATGAGCATGCGTAATAAAAATAGCAGAAATTTTTTTAGATCCCGCATCAAGTGCGGGATGACGAAGAAGATAAGAAAAATTAGGAATAACAACATCAATTCCTAACATAGCGTTATCTGGAAACATAAGGCCACAATCAATGACGAGTCTATCCTCGCCACATTCGATAACCATCATGTTGAGCCCAATTTCCCCTAATCCACCCAAAGGAATAATGCGAATAGATTTTAGCATAGCCTCATTGTGAGAGTGTTTAGTAGAAAAAGCAAGTCAACAAAGGTGGCGTTCCAAAAAGTTTTTTTCAGAATGGCTCGGCTACGGGTCCTGTCAGCTGCGGGTGGTCTA
>CAYJUJ010000086.1:0-6851 GCA_964373325.1 uncultured bacterium | reverse complement strand
CATTTTAAGAACTAAATCAAGTGGCGTAAAAAAACTAAGAACTATAACCCCTTTTGGTTTGACGTCAGTTGTTGAGAAATAAAGAGGCACAATCGTGCGTGTTAAATTACCTTTTCCTATATTTTGAGTAAATTGAGCCGTATTTCCTAAAAGGGCATTTTTAATAAAACTCTCAGGTGGCCTTGGAAAACTATAATCCGCGTATTTTGCATTCGTAAAAACTTCTTCTTTCCCGGAGTTTTCTAAATACACTTCAATAGAGGCAAGATTAAAACTTTCCTGAAACTCCTTCATTTTTTTTCTTAAGAAATCAAGCTTGGATGAACGAATCAATTTCTCTTGAGCAACAAATTCGGTAATTTTCTTAGCATAATGCTTACCTAAATCTTTCATGTCCTCATAATAAGCAGAAGACACTGCAACACCATTTTCTAAAGAAGAGCGCATTTGGTTGTTAAAAAGCTTCCCAAAGCTATTATGGATGTAAAAAGCGGAAATCAGAAAAAGAAGAATGGTTGGAATAACTGAAAAACTTGTAAAAACAATAACAAGTTTGGTTTTTAATTTAGAACCAAAAAAATGATCTCTTCTTTCTAAAAAAAGCTTAAAAACATTTCGAAAAACAAGAAAAACGATAAGCCCTAATAAGACAACGTTAATATTAACAACAACAAAGAAAAAAAGACTTGCTCCTAAAGAGAGCCTTGAAGTTAAATCAGAAAGAGAAACCTCAATAACGGTTAAGACAGCAAAAGCAACAGCTGAGAAAATAATGAGTCGTTTTTCACGCTTACGACGTAACTTCTCCTCTCTCCCTTCCTTTTCAAGAGTATTCAGGTCCTTCATTTAATTCAGTTATAATCAATATAAAGGAAACATCAAGGGGTTTGTTGCAAAAATACAACAGGTGGTTAGGCAGAAAGCGCTTCTGTAGTTACTTCATAAGAACGATTTTGCAAAAACTCTTCTTCCTTAGAAAAGATCATATCTGATGTCATCATTTTCCAAGAATTTTTACTTCGTAATGTTTTTTGTACTAGTTGGTGATGAAGACTGTGACCTGATCTATAAGTAACTAAATGCCCTAATATTTGGTATCCCAATAAAGCAACATCTCCCATTGCATCTAAAACCTTATGTCTTACAAATTCATCCTTCCAGCGAAGCCCATCTTCATTTATGACGGAGTCTTTATTAAGCACAATAGCATTATCAAGCCCACCCCCTAGTGCCAAACCCATTTTTTGTAATGTAGCCACTTCTTCAATAAAACCAAAAGTTCGAGCATGACTAATTTCATGAGCATAACCATTGCCATTTAAAGATCCATTTAAGGATTTTTCATGACCATTAGAAGATCCATTTTTCAAAGAAGAAATAACGGGAAAACTCATATCAAATCTTTGTTTTCCAATACATTTATGGGAAAATTCAATGCGACACGTAATTTTAAATTCATCAGAAGGGAAAAGATAGGAAAAGCGATCCTGCTGACGCACGGCTATAGGCTTTGTAATAACCAGAAACTTTTTAAGCTCCTTCTGTTCCTTTAGACCTACAGTGAGAAGAGCCTTTGAAAACTCAGAGGCACTGCCATCTAAAATAGGAATTTCTGGACCATCAACCTCAATATGAATATTATCAACTTGAAAACCAAGTAATGCCGAAAGCAAATGCTCAACAGTAGCTATTCGAACATCATCTTTGCCCAGGGTTGTAGCCATAGTGGTATCCACTACATTTGAAGCATGTGCCTTAATTTCAGGAGATTTTTTAAGATCAGTTCTTTTAAAAACAATTCCATAATCAGGAGGCGCAGGGTTAAGTGTGATTTTTACCTTCTTACCCGTATGCAGCCCTTTCCCAGAAATCGAGATAACATTGCGAATCGTTCTTTGATTCATCGACATACACCTTCCCCTTAATTTATATAGCAACTTTCATGCCACTTTATAAAAACATGTAATTTCAATTAGTTAGAAAAAAGACACTCTAAAAGAATAGCTAAGATTGTTGTAATTTTACAACGGTTTTATTGTAAAATAGGAACAGAGAAAAGAGATCCCTCTTGAACAAGGGATCTCTTCCATTTTTCTAGAAAAAACTAGTAATTGAGTCTGAAGCCAACATCCAAATAATGCTGCTTACTTTCATTATCAAAAAGAGAGCCGGTCAAATAATTTTCACCATATTCTACAACAACATCCCACTTAGCACCTGCTAACTTTTTTCTTAAAGCTACTGCAGCTCGTGCTCGGTCATCACCACTATTAACACCTAAGAATCTATCAGTGCGTAGCCCCACTCTTACATTTCCAACAAGAGGCAACAAATTAGTATCTGTTTCTAAACCCACACTTGAAAAACTTTCTGAAACTTGATCAGCATTACCTTCTTCAACATGTCTAGCAAGTTCCATATTCAGTGTTAAAGCTTTAAGAAGAGCAAGATAAACACCTGCACTTAGAAGAACACGATTGCGATCAAACGTTTGTCCACCATCTCTCTTATTTTCAAAATCTTCTTCAAGATGAGCCACTGAAAAACTTGCTGAGGAAACACGTCCCTTTGCATCTGGAGTTGTATCGGCTGTCATCATGACTGACCAGTCTTGAACAGAAACATCCACATTTTCATTAAAGATACTTGCTATAACATTGACACCATTGCTACCAACTCCTCCTGCAACGACGTTTGTTTCAGTAACTTCAAAGTGATGACGTGGTGAGCGACGAAGAAATACACTTTTCCCAGAAGTTGGATGATAAAGAGGAACATCAGTTTTTCCTATTTTAACATAGCTAGAATCTAATTGGTCACCTGGATGCTTGCCAGTGTATATCCAAACAACTTCTTTAGCTAAATCGCTATTATATTTTTTTACAAGACCATCATCTGCAGGATCTTGAGCAGTACCATTATCGCCATATTGCAAACGCTCTGAACTTAGAACATCATCAAAATTAAACGTAGCCCGAAGAATATGGGTATCACCACGGTCAGTAAGAGTCACATTCACTGGGGTCCATTCCCAATCTTGAACTCTTAAACCATTCTCGCCTCTTTCATCACCATTCACTTCATTAACTACTTTGATTTTCATAGTTTCAAGAATTTTTTGAACCGCCCAAAGAGGATGAGTATTTTTACTCTCTCGAACAAAAATAGGCGGTAGATTATCTGAGGCTCCTAATTCATCCGCATAGGCCCCACCTAAAAAAACATAGGAAAAAAGGAAAGAAACAAACACTATACTTTTTCTCATAAGGTAATCCTCCTCATTTTAAATGACTCTCTCTCCAAAGGGGAAGCCTCTGTGTAATTAATAAGCAACTATTGGTCAATGAAATAGACTAAACAGCAGAAAATAACATTAACAATTGTTATCTCAAAACCGTCAGTCAGTTTTTAACGAAAAGCGACTGACGGTTTTGAGTCTCTTTTTGTCACTGTGAATGTTTAAGGGGTTAACATGTGTTAACTATATAAAATTATTACTAAAATCTCATTTTTAGAATACCACTCTAAAGCTCTTTTCAAGCTTCTAACAGAGCTTTTACAGCATAAATTAAAAATAGCACTAAATCACTAATAAAATCAATTAGTTAAAATAGTCATATTTTGGCATTCCTCTTGCTTTGAATATAAGCAGAGAGGAGTAACGTGAGAAAGCTTATCATTTTAGGCTTTATTTCCCTTTTGGTTATAACCCAAAAAGGGATAGCTTCGCCTACACTTGAAGGGCGAACCGGGGGTTTCCGTGTTCAAAGTGCAGAAACGGTGAAAAAATGGGATATTTCTTTAAGTTATTTTGGAGAATATTTTAGCCAAAACAATTTCTATTTCGGCACCAAGAAAGATAAAATAAGTGACGATTTTTATATTAACTTTTCCCCTTTTGATAATTTCCTTTTATTTCTTGGAAAAAAAACAAATGCTATTTACAGCCAAAACGGTTTTGATCAAGGCTTTTCGTCAAATGGTCTTGCAGAATTAGGTTTTTCTTTTCAAAAACCAACTTCTTCAAAAATAGGATTTGGCTTCGAAGTTAATTCTGGATTTTATTACGGTAGTGGAATTAGAACTTTTAAAACAACCTCTCCTACTTTTAAAACTCTTTTCTCAGCTCTTCTAAGCCCAACTGATTCTAAAAACAAACTTAAACTTCATCACAACTTCCAATATAAATATAATCAATCTCAAAGAGCAACCTCATATATTGCTACTTCAACTTATAATACTCAATATCTCCTCTTCCCTAAAAAAACTTATCACTTTTTAAAAACATCTTTAGGACTAGAATATGCAACAAGTTATATTGATTTTATTTTAGAATATTCTCTTGAATATCTCGTTGATAGTCGCATTAGTCTTTTTAAACATCCTCATTACATAACAACTGGATTTAAAATCAGACCCTATAAAAACTCTCCCATAAATATTCACGTGGGTTCTGATTTTGGTCTCAACAAAGGAGATTATCTTCTTTTTGGAATGCCTCCTGCTTTTGATTACAACGTATTTTTAGGAATAAGTCTTGAAACAAACAGAATAAAGGAATCACCTCAAATAACACAAATCACACTGCAGGAACAACCCATTATTGAAGAACCACCTGTAAAAGTCATAAAATCGGAACCTGAACAAATTGAAATTGAAATCGATACACAAACTGACAAGAATCTACTTTTAAAGTTCCGGAAACCTGACGAATCGAAGAATTTGCTGCTAAGATTTAGAAAATAATTATTTCTTGGGTTTGAATTCGATATCGGCTTTGATACTAATGGTGTTGTTTTCGAAAATATGTCGTATTTCTTTTGAGAGAATAGCTAAAAATTCTTCTTTTGTTTTCTGAAAATTTTGAGCTATGGCTTCTTTAGGTAACTTTACATCGCTCAAGGCATTTCTAACCGTTTCCTCTGTTACAAAAAGAGCACCAAGACCTGTATAAAACACTTTTTTGGCTAATTCAGTTACACTTATTTTATCATCTTGAATAACATCTGATTTTTTTGATTTTCTAGACTCTTCCATTAACTCTCGGCTCTCTTTTTAAAACAATTCAACATTTTTGGAAGTTGCGTACTAACAATTTTATTTACTATTATAGAAGGAACAAAGATATTAAAATCACAATCAATATAATAGGTGGCTTGAGTATCATTTTTATCAATTTCCTCCAGCTTCCAACCACCATCATTCTTTTTAAAAAAATCGCTTTCAATTAATTGCCACTCCATTTCATAAGGTGGATTTGTCTCTTTCAATTTTAAAGTGTAACGAACAGGTTTAATGAGATTGATTGCAAAATCAACGATTTTAATACCATTTTGACTCTTTTTAATTTTAGCGCTTGTCATTTCTGGTATAAATTCAGGATACTTTTCATAATCAACAACAATATTATATAAATCTTGAATAGAAACATGGATTGTTTCAACTGCTTTTGCACTAGCCATTTTGAGACCACCTCTCTTTGGAATGTTCAGTAACGATTTTATTAATAGTACCAGCGGCCGAACTCATAACTAAAGAATGTGTTCGAATCTTATCCTGAGTATGAGTGATACCATCTAAAAGATCACCATCTGTCACACCCGTTGCACAGAAAATGACGTTTCCACCTGCCATTTCCTCCATAGAATAAACCTTATTAAAATTCTTAATCCCCATTTTTTGAGCCCGAGCACGCTGTTCTTCTGTTTTAAATTGTAGAATCCCTTGAATATTACCTCCCAAGCACTTAAGAGCTACTGCTGCCAAAACACCTTCAGGAGCTCCTCCAATACCAATCATCATATCAATTCCAGAGCTTTCTACACACGTAGCAATAGCAGCAGAAACATCCCCATCTCTAATAAGAATAACTTTAGCTCCTAAAAAACGGAGTTTTGAAATTTGCTCTTCATGACGAGGTCTATCAAGAATAACAACTTGGAGTTGATCAATATTCTTTTCTAAAGCATCTGCAACTTTTCGTGCATTTTCCTCTAAACTAGCTTTAATATTAATAGCGTCACGAGCTTTGGGTCCCACTGCAATCTTTTCCATATAAATATCAGGGGCATGGAGGAGGCTTTTTCGCTTTCCAACAGCCAGAACTGACATAGCCCCTCTATCACCACGAGCACAAATTCTTGTTCCTTCTAGAGGATCGAGCGCGATATCAACAGAATAAGCTCCCCCTGTTTTTCCAACCTCTTCTCCAATATAAAGCATGGGGGCTTTATCTCGCTCTCCCTCTCCCATAACCACAACCCCCTGGATATCTAACTGATTGAGAGCATGTCTCATCGCTGTAACAGCCGCTTGATCGGCAGCTGTTTCATCTCCTCGTCCACGAAGTTCTGAGCTAGCAATAGCGGCGGCTTCTGTTGCACTTAAAAAATGAATATGATCCATAATAGATATTCGTTTATAGGAAAGAAATCTTTATACAATTTTTAAGCAACTTCGTCAAACCACGAAAAGGAAGTGGCAATGAGCATACACAAAAGGAGCAGGGGTCCTGTCAGCTTGGTGGCCTATTTTGTGCTCGCCATGGAACTCTGCGCGCAAAATAGGCCACACTCCGCTGCCACCCCTGACTTATTTTATTTATGCTCACTGCAACAGCATTATATAGTCGTGTTCCAAAAGTTTCATGCTAAAAGCGAGTGTAGGGGTGACGCCGTCATGGGTTGATACCACTTCCCGCAGCCGAACTAATCATTCGATACAAGATCTAAACAAGATAATCTAGATTCCTGCATTCGAAGAAGTGACTAGTGAGGCGAGGACAAGTGGTATGGGCCCCATAAGGCGGCAGGACCCCGAAGCGAGCTATTTTGAAAGGAACTTTTGGAACA
>CAYJUJ010000085.1:0-6858 GCA_964373325.1 uncultured bacterium | reverse complement strand
TCACGCCCCGTTTGATGAACAATATTGGTTTTTTTAGGTAATTTTTTGAAATAATCCAATGCTTCAATAACAGTTAAGTTAATAAAATGAGCCCCTTGGCTTCCACCCATTACAAAAATGTTAAAAACTTGGACGTTTTTTTCTTTTTTTTGAGTCGCAACATTTAAAATATTTTTCCTCACAGGATTGCCTGTGAGTTCACAAGTTTGTTTTGGAAAATAATCCTCTGTTGAAGGAAATGAAATAAAAACATAATTCACAAGATAAGATAAAACTCTATTAGTCAGCCCAGGCACTGCATTTTGCTCTAAAAGAAAAGTGGGAGCTTTACGGCGCGCTGCATAAACAACTGGTGCTGAAGCATAGCCGCCTACACCTAAAACCGCCTGAGGATTAAACTCACGAATGATTTTTTTAGCTTGAGAAAGAGCTTTTGGAAGAAGGGTTATTGTTTTTAATTTTTGAAGCAAACTTGTTCCAACAAGAGGGGCTTTGGGAATATATTGAATAGGAAAACCAAGGGCTGGAATTATTTTTGCTTCTAACCCCGCTTCAGTTCCCACAAATAAAATTTCATTATTTTGATTCTGAGCTTTAAGTGCTTCCGCTATAGCAATGGCTGGAAAAATATGCCCACCCGTACCCCCTCCTGCAATGAGAAGCTTCATTGATTCCCCTCCGTGTATCTGGAAATATTAAGTAAAATACCTATTCCAATTAAATTAACCAAAAGAGAAGTTCCTCCATAACTTATAAAAGGAAGCGGAAGACCTTTTGTTGGAAGAAGGCCTGTGACTACTGCTATATTCATTAAAATCATAAACCCTATCATACCTGTAATGCCAGAGGCTAAGCAAAATAAAAAAGGAGTGGGGGCCTTGAGTGCAATGCGAATTCCTTGATAAATAATGTAAACAAATGCTGCTAAAACAATAATGGCTCCTACAAAACCTAATTCTTCACCTAAACTTGCATAGATAAAATCAGTGTGCGCCTCTGGAAGGTAAAATAATTTAGCTCGTCCCTCTCCCAAACCTCTCCCCAAAAAGCCTCCAGAAAAAAAAGCTAAATAAGATTGAATAATCTGATACCCAGAACTTTGAGGATCATCCCAGGGGTTTAAAAATGCAAGAATGCGCCGCCTTCGATATTCCTTTCCAAATGCTAAATAATAAATAAATGGGGCTGAAACAGCAAAGGTTACAAAAATATAGGTAAATTTAATACCTCCAATAAAAATAAGTAAGAAAATAATGGCTGCAATGATCACAACATTTCCAAAGTCAGGTTGAAGATACAGGCACCCTAAAATGAGGCTGACCAAAAAAAAATGTGGAAGTAATTTTTGAAAAACTTTTTGAGTCCAATCTTTTTCTGTAATCAAATAAGAAAAGTAAAAAATAATAGCTAACTTTACAATTTCTGCTGGCTGAAAGTGAAACCACTCGAATTTAATCCACCGTACAGCATTTCCAGCCCGGTGACCTACACTTGGAATAAAAACAAGCAAAAGAGAAACAATACTGACTACTAAAAAGGGATAGGATATTTTTTTAAACCAATCCTTTGGAATCCATAAACAACCAAACATGGCCAAAAGACCAACAATGGCATAAACAATGTGATGCTTAAAAAAATAAAGAGAATCTCCATATTTCTCCTGGGCATAAATAGCACTGGTACTATAAACGAGAACAATACCAACTAAGACAAGAAATAGAGTCGTCAGTAAAAGCCCATAGTGCACCGATACCTTTTTCATAGATTGAAAACAATCTTTTTAAAAGCTTCACCACGCTCCTTGTAGTTTTTAAACATATCATAGCTAGAACAACCCGGACAAAATACAATATTGTCATCAGAACGAGACTTTTGATAAGCATAAAGAATGGCTTCTTCTAACGTTCCAACAACATACGTTTCAGTAACCCCTCCTAAAACACGATTTAATTTTTCCTTGGCCTCACCCATAAGAATGAGCATCTTAACTTTTTGTCTAATAATATCGCGCAATATGGAATAATCACCACCTTTATCCCGCCCCCCTGCAATAAGAATCACAGGCCTTGCAAAGCTTTCTAGTATTCTCGCAACAGAATCAATATTAGTACCCTTAGAATCATTGTAAAAACTAACGCGATTTTTCCTGGCTACAAATTCAAATCGATGCTCAAGCCCTTTAAATTCATCAATGGTTTGCTGTATTCCTTGCTTAGAAGCGCCTGCTAGAAAAGAAACACAAGCAGCTGCCATAACATTTTCTAAATTATGCACCCCTCTTAATTTCATTTCCTCAAGACCTAGTTGTTTTTTTCCAAACTCACTGCTTTTGAAAAAAAGTTTTCTTTCAGCCAGAAACACTCCTGCACCTGAAAACTCCCCCTTAGAAAAATAATAAGGTGTGGGAGCCCTGTCTTCTCCAAATTGTCGAACAACTGGATCATCATAATTAAGAACAGCATAGTCAGCTGAAGTTTGATTTTCAAAAATAAGCCCCTTCACAGCTAAATATTCCTCCATTGTTTCATGACGATCTAAATGATCTGGAGAAAAATTTAAGAACGCAGCAATCTTAGGTCGAAAGGTTTTACAAGCCTCTAACTGAAAACTACTCACCTCACATACAATCCACTTTACTTTGGGTTTTTCGATTAAATAATCAATGAGGGGTTTTCCAACGTTTCCGCATAAGAAAGCAGAGGAGCCACTATTTTCAATCATCTGAGCCACAAGGTTGACCGTTGTTGTTTTTCCATTTGTACCTGTCACAGCAATGATAGGTTTTTTAATAAACCGAGATGCCAATTCAATTTCAGAAATAACTTCAACACCTTTTTTTATAGCAACTTCAAGTGGCTCTAAATCAAAAGGAACTCCTGGGCTTACTACTATAAGATCTGAATCTACAAACCGCTTTGTCACATAAGTACCTAAATCATATTTAATATTGAGTTTTTCAAGAGGGGTTAGCTGCTGGCGTAAATCAATCCTGCTTTGTTTATCTGTGAGAGTCACGTCGGCACGTTCTTTCGCCAAAAATTTGGCAACGCTTATCCCTGTTATGCCGCAACCTACGACTAAAACTTTTTTACCTTTGAGATTCATACTTGAAATCCTCCGCTATCTTAATTTAAGTGTACTTAAGGCTATTAAAGCCAAAATAATCGAAATAATCCAAAAGCGAACAATAATTTTAGGCTCTGCCCACCCCTTCAATTCAAAGTGATGGTGAATAGGGGCCATTTTAAAAATTCTTCTTCCAAAATATTGATATGAAAAAACTTGAGAAATAACTGATAACGCCTCTACAACAAAAACGCCCCCGACAATGACTAATAATATTTCGTTTTTTGAAATAGCTGCCATAAGAGCCAATGCCCCTCCAAGTGATAAAGAACCAATGTCTCCCATAAACACAGAAGCTGGATAAGCGTTGTACCATAAAAATCCAAGACCACTCGCAATGAGAGCAGCGCAGAAAATAGTTAATTCTCCCGCACCTGCTACATAGGGAATTTGCAAATAACTAGCCATTTTGGCGTGGCCCGCCAAATAAACAAAAATCATATAGGTTGCAAAAGAAACGATAACAGGCCCTATAGCTAACCCATCAAGACCATCAGTAAGATTTACGGCATTAGAAGTCCCAACAATAATAAAAAGAATAAAAGGAATATAAAATAATCCAAGATCTAATTGCCAATTTTTAAAAAAGGGAAACGATAATTGCGTATCAATACCTTTATGATGATAAAGCACAAGTACAATCAATAAACCCGTTAAAATTTGAGCTGTGAGTTTAACTCTTCCAGCAATGCCTTTGGTGCTTCTTCGACTTACTTTTAGGTAATCATCAACAAAGCCAATCATTCCATAGAGAAAAATAATACCCATTGCTAACCAAATATAGAGATTAGTAAGATCTGCCCATAAAAGGGTAGAAACAAGTAAAGAAATAATCAGAAGAAAACCGCCCATCGTTGGTGTTCCTGCTTTTGCTAAATGAGTGGGTGGACCATCATCGCGAATAACCTGACGTGCCTGTTTTTGAGAGAGAAATTTAATAAAATAAGGGCCTAAAACAAAACTAATAGCAAGAGCAGTTAAACTTGCACCAATGGTTCTAAAAGAAATGTATTTAAATACATTAAGAAAAGAATAATACTGTGCTAGAGGATACAGTAAATGGTAAAGCAACGATCAGTTCCTTTTCAACTTCGATTTAAGTGCTTCAATAATTCTTTCCATTTTCATGCCACGAGATCCTTTTACCAAAACGAGGCAGGGGATTTCAAGTCTTTTTATAAATTGATGAATAATATCAATATGTTGGGAGAAATGTTTCTGGAAAGAAGTGTGACAATTTTGGATTGTGTGGAGGGTTTCGTGACCAAAACCATAAACTTCATCAATTTTAAATTTTTCTATTTTTTTACCTAATTCTTCATGAAGTTTTTTGCTTTGATGGCCAAGCTCTAACATGTCTCCAAGGATAGCAACTGTTTTCATTTTCAATTTTCTTCCCATCGTAGCCAAATAAGAAAGCGCTACATCCATAGAGCCTGGATTTGCATTATAGGTATCATCAATGAAATGAATTCCTCTGAATTTGTAAACTTTTAGCCTTCCCTCACTTGGTTTTATTTTTGTAAATCCTTTTTGAATTTGTTTAAGACTTAAACCATAATGAAGTGCTACAGCACCTGCCAACAAAGAATTTTGTACTTGATGCTGTCCAATCAGAGATAAGTGGATGGGGATTTTGAATCCAGGCTTTTCAAAATTTAACTCAAAAGAAGTTTCTGCTAAACTTTTTAATTGAATATTGTGAGCTAAGACTTCTCCTTTCCCATGAGAAGAAATAGAACTACTTGTTTTTTTGTTTTTGAGATACCAACGTCTAAGATAAGGGTCATCTACATTTACAATATTAACGCCTTTATGTTTTAAAACTTCTTTAAAAAGAGCAGTTTTTTCTTCATAAACTGCTTGGAGGTTTTTTAATCCTTCCAGATGAGCTGAACTCACATTGGTAATAACCCCAACCTGAGGGTAGGCAATGTGAGCAAGCCTTGCAATTTCCCCTTTTTGATTTGTACCCATTTCAATAACTGCAATATCATGCTTTTTCCTAAGCTTAAAAAGAGTTAAGGGCACACCAATCAAGTTATTTAAGTTTCCTTCTGTTTTTAAAACAGAAAATTTTTCTGCCAGCAAAGTGGCAATGAGATCCTTTGTTCCTGTTTTACCATTAGAGCCTGTAACAGCAACGATCGGAATTTTAAATTTTTTTCTCCAAAAATGGGCCAGTTCTCCCAAAGCCCACAGTGTATCCTTCACAACAACACAAGGATATTTTACTTTTTTGCTTACAAGACAAAGGATGGCGCCCTTTTTAAAAGCCTTTTCTATAAAATCATGCCCATCAAAGTGAGGGCCTTTTAAAGCAACAAAAAGATCCCCTTTCTTTAATGTGCGCGTATCCGTAGACACACCTTTAATAAAAATCTCATTTTTAACATTAAAAAGGGGGCCCTTCGCAACAGTTTTAAGATCCTTTAGTGAAAACATATTAAGTCCAGTATTTTTTAAGGGCTTCTTCGGCTTTTTTGCGATCGTCAAAGTCAATCACTTTGGAGCCTAAAATTTGATAAGTCTCATGCCCCTTGCCCGCAATGAGAATCACATCCTTTGCTTTCGCCATTTTTACAGCAGCAAAAATAGCCTTTGTGCGATCAGGCTCCACAAGTATATTTTTATTTTGAGAAATTCCTTTTTGAATGTCTTCAATAATTTTAAGTGGATCTTCTGTGCGTGGATTGTCCGATGTTATAACAACAAAGTCACTTGAGCCAACTGCTATCTTCCCCATGAGTGGCCTCTTTGTTTTATCACGATCTCCACCACACCCAAAAACAGTGATAATTCGCCCCTTTGGTTTGAGAGCATGAATGGCTCCCAAAACATTTTTAAGAGCATCATCAGTATGAGCATAATCAACAAAAACCATGGGCCCTTTTTTAAGAGATACGCGCTCAAGACGCCCCGGAACAGTTTCACATTTTTCAACACCTTTTAAAATTTGAGGTAGTGGAACTCCAAGATAACTCATGCATGCAACGGCCCCCAAAATATTACTCACATTATAGTTTCCAACTAATTTTGAGGAAAAAGAAACCTGATCTTCCTGAGTCACAAGAGTTCCTCGCATGCCTTCTAATGACATTTGAATATCTTTTACATGAAAATCTGCATCTTTGGATAAACCATAAGTCACAACAACACCCTGCTCCATAAACCCCATCATTTTTTTTCCGTATGGGTCATCTACATTAACAATAGATACTTTGCGGCGCTTCATAGATGCCGGTAAAACCTTTGTAAAAAAAGATTTTTTAGCATTAAAATAATTTTCAAAGTTTTCGTGAAAATCCAAATGGTCCCTTGTTAAGTTTGTAAAAATGGCAGCATCAAAATGAAGCCCTTGAACTCGTCCTAAAGCTAAAGCATGGGAAGAAACCTCCATTACAACATGGGTCGCCTTCTTTTTTTTAAAATCATAAAACATTTCTTGAAGATCGAGAGATTCAGGCGTTGTGTGGTGAGCACTCCATACTTTTTTACCAAATCTGTAATTAATAGTTCCTAGAACTGCAGGTCGAAAACGTGCCGCCTTTAAAATAGATTCTAAAATATAGGTGGTTGTTGTTTTGCCATTGGTTCCTGTAACACCAATGAGAGAAAGCTTTTGAGAAGGATTATCAAAAAAATTTTGCCCAATAGTTGCTAAAACTTTCCTCGTATTTTTAACTTGAACTACTGTTAGATTTTGATCTTGAATATCTCTCTCAACAACAA
>CAYJUJ010000084.1:477-6903 GCA_964373325.1 uncultured bacterium | reverse complement strand
AGCTTGTTAGGGTTAGGTATTGTTGATCCAAGTGTAAGTTGGGGGAATTTGCTTTCAGAAGCCATGGCTATTTCTGAAATTAAGTATCACCCCTGGATTCTCATTCCAGGTTTATTTATATTTATTGTAGTTATGATGTTTAATCTTTTAGGTGATGGCCTTCGTGATGCCTTTGATCCCAAAACGTAAGTTTTTTATCTTATCAAGTTGTTGATAGCCTTATCTAAAAGCTCTGCTCGGCTAAATAAGCTATCAATATCCTTTATGTCAAAACCAAACCAAAAGGTTTTTGAAGTTTTGACAGCACACACCTTGCCATAAAGAGGTGCATGAAAACTTCCTTGGATATGATAGAGAGGCATGCCTTCTCTTTGAGTTTCAACATAATCTGTTTTGGCTGAGAGGCTTTTGTTACCCGTATATTCTTGAATTTCTACTGGTTCTAATGTGGAACCTTTATATTCGAAACCAAAAAAAGCTTGATCAAGCCACATATCATGAAGGGCGTAGCCAGTATTATATCCCATCACAATTACTTTTCCTTTTTTTTGAAGATAGGAAGCTAGTGTATGGGCTTCTTCGAAACTAAAGGGTGTGTTTGATCCATCTGTAATCCACAGTACAACTTTGTGTTTTTCAAGAGTCAAAAGTGGGGGAGTACCCTTTTTTGCAACATCCCAATGTGTAAATTTTTGTCCTGCTAATTTGAAGGCCTCTATATATTCATATTCAAAAGGAAACCCACGATCACCATCCACTAAGAGTGTAAGGGCATGAGCGTTAATTGTAAGAAACAATAAGAACAGAGAAAATTTTAGAATCTTCATAAACGATACCTCCTCTTTTAACGTGACAATACTATCAGAGGGTGGATGGTTGGCAAGAATCTGGCGCTGTGTTAATCCTTAACGCATGTTAAAAGATCGGGTTTATATTGAAAACATAGGTCAGTTTGTTGGAAAAGAGGTGACCCTTAAAGGATGGGTTTATAATACAAGGTCGAGTGGAAAGATTAAATTTATACTTCTTCGAGATGGTACAGGTATTATTCAATGTGTTTTATTTAAAGGTGAAGTTCCCAATAAATATTTTGATGAGTTTGATAGCTTAACTCAAGAATCCGCTATTATTATAAAAGGTGTTCCGCGTGAAGAAAAAAGGGCTCTTGGCGGGTACGAGTTAGGCCTTAAATCCTTTGAAGTTGTCCATAAAACTGAAGACTATCCCATTACTCCTAAAGAACATGGTACGGCTTTTTTGATGGATAAAAGACACTTGTGGGTAAGATCTCGCAGGCAGCATGCTATTTTGAGAACCCGCGCTACTCTCATTAAACACTGCCGAGATTTTTTCGACTCCAATGGATTTGTTTTAGTTGATGCTCCTATTTTGACCCCCAATGCTTGTGAGGGAACGACAACCCTTTTTGAAACTCCCTATTTTGATGAAAAGGCTTATCTCACCCAAAGTGGACAACTTTATAGTGAAGCAACGGCTAGATCTTTTGGAAAAGTTTATTGTTTTGGCCCAACCTTTCGAGCTGAAAAATCAAAAACGAGAAAACATTTAACAGAATTTTGGATGATTGAGCCAGAGGTAGCCTATGCAAGTTTAGAGGAAAATATGGAATTGGCTGAAAATTTTGTGGAGTATGTTGTTCAAAAAACACTTGAAGATAGAAAAGAAGAACTCACATTCTTAGAGCGCAACCTTGATATGGTAAAAAAAGTTAAAACTCCTTTTGAAAGGCTTCATTACAATGAAGCAGCCAAAATACTTGAGAAGGGGAACACTGGTTTTAAGCATGGAAGTGATTTTGGAGCACCGGATGAAACTCTTCTTTGTGAAAAATATGATAAGCCATTTTTTGTTCATAGGTTTCCAAAAGCTATAAAGGCATTTTATATGAAAGAAGATCCAGAAGATCCAACTCTTTCCTTAAGTTGTGATCTTTTAGCTCCAGAGGGGTATGGTGAAATCATTGGTGGTGGAGCTCGTGAGGAAAGAATTGAAGTTTTACTGAAAGAGATTAAAAAACATGAGCTCAAGCAAGAAGATCTTGAGTGGTATCTTGATTTAAGGCGCTATGGAAGTGTTCCAAGTGCTGGCTTTGGTATGGGTATTGAGAGGGCTGTAGCATGGGTTTGTGGTCTTCCCCATGTTCGAGAAACCATTCCTTTTCCAAGAATGCTTGAACGTTTACGTCCTTAAGGTGGTGTTCCAAAAGTGACAGGCTTTTGCAACTTCCTTATATTAAGTTTCGAAAGAAGTGCCAAATCCCATGTATTATTTTTTCTTATTTTCTAGCTTTACAGCGGTGGCGGAAGCAAACGCAAGTTTTTTATTATCGGGATAAGGTTTAAAATCAAAATTAACTCCAAGAATGGCTGTGGCACCTTTATTTTTGGCTTTAAGAATAAGCTCATGGATGAGAGGTTCGATAACATCGTCTGTTTTTTGTTTTTCACCAATAATTTTTTCTGCTGTAACGATGCCCAGATATCTGTTTACTTTAAAATTCTCAATTTGAGAGCTTGTTGAAACGATAAAATTGGGGTCCTTTTTTTCCTCAATCTTTTTTCGAAGATGCGCCAAGTTGCCTGGGTGAATAGGTAGATTTTTAGGAAGAATATTTTCAAAATGAGGAAGAATTTTTAAAGAAAGATCAAAGCGAAGGTCAGCATCGATGTCTTTAAGCCTTTGAATAATAAGAGTGCCTTGAACTTCTGAAAGGGCTGAAACAACAACCTTATTTTTCTGCAGTTGTGCCTCAATATCTTCGATATTGAGTTCTAATTTTGGGTCAGAAAGTACCTCTCTTATTTTTTCAAGATCTTTTTCCTTTTCTATATCTTGAATGACTAAAGTGAACTCGGGGTAAACAGGTTTCTTTTCTACAAGGGATTGCTCTAACTCTTCTAGATCTTTTTCTGAAACTTGAACTATATCTAGTTCACTTTCAAAAAAAGGTTTATTCTCAGATTCTTTTTTACTGTCTTTCTTTTTATTGACCATGACATTTTTTAAATTTTTTGCCACTTCCACAGTGGCAGGGTTCATTTCTTCCTAATTTATGTTCATCTCTTTTAATGGGTTCCATAGGAGCTGCCTTGTCGGCCCCCGCTTGTTGAGCAGCACGAAGAGTGCTGCCAGCTTCTCTATGAATAAATTGCATTTCCTGTTCTACTCGAGGCATGGTTTCTAAAGATTCTTGTCGTGCCAGCTGAACTTTAAAGAGTCTCTCAATAACATCTTCTTTAATTCTATGATCCATTCCTTGGAACATGGCAAAACCCTCTTTTTTGTATTCAAGGAGTGGATCCTTTTGCCCATAACCTCGAAGCCCTATACCTTCTTTAAGGTGATCCATGGCAAGAAGGTGATCTTTCCAATGAGTGTCTATGGCGTGCAGGTAAAACATTTTTTCAAGAGTAGCAGCCATTTCGGTATCTAGTTCTTTTAATTTCTTTTCATATGTTTGAATTGCTTCTTGAGTGATTTTTTCCTGAATGGGCTCAATATCATTTTTTGAAGCGATATTGATGTTTTTAAAACGAATGTTGAATGATTTAAATAAGGCCTCTTCAAGACCTTTTAAATTCCACTCTTCTTGATGCACATTTTCAGGTATCGATTCTTCAAAATGGTTTTTTACAATATCTTGTATGTTTTCTAAAATAAGGGAGTGAAGTCTTTTTCCCTCAAGCACTTCTCGCCTTAGGAAATAAATCACATCGCGTTGTGTGTTCATAACATCGTCATATTCAAGAAGGTGTTTTCGAATATCAAAGTTGTGAGCCTCAACTTTCTTTTGAGCATTTTCAATGGCCTTGCTAATCCACTTATGTTCTATGGGCTCATCCTCTTCAATTCCCAAACGATCCATCATGCGAGAAATACGATCACTTCCAAAAATTCGAAGCAGATCATCTTCAAGGGATAAATAAAAGCGAGAAGATCCTTTATCACCTTGACGGCCGCTTCGACCTCGTAATTGGTTATCGATACGGCGGCTTTCATGGCGTTCTGTGCCAAGAATATGAAGCCCCCCTTTTTCAGCAACGCCAGGGCCTAGAACAATATCAGTTCCACGACCCGCCATGTTTGTGGCAATGGTGATAGCACCTGGTTGGCCTGCTTGAGCTATAATTTTAGCCTCTTTGTCATGATATTTTGCATTTAAAACTTCGTGCTCAACCCCATCTCTTTTTAGGAATTTGCTAATGAGCTCTGATTTTTCAATGGAAATAGTCCCTACAAGAACAGGACGATTTTCTGCATGAAGAGTAGAAATTTCTTTAACAATAGCTTTAAATTTTTCGTTTTCTGTTTTGTAAATAACATCGGAGTGATCAATTCGAATCATGGATTTATTTGTTGGAATAACCATAACATCAAGCTTATAAATCTTTTTAAACTCAGCTGCTTCTGTGTCAGCGGTTCCTGTCATTCCAGCTAGTTTTTCATACATTCTAAAGAAATTTTGAAAGGTAACAGTAGCTAATGTTTGGTTTTCACTTTCAATAGTAACATTTTCCTTAGCTTCAAGGGCTTGGTGAAGGCCATCACTGTAGCGTCTTCCAGGCATCAGACGGCCTGTAAATTCATCAACGATAAGCACTTGGCCATCTTTAACAACATAATCAACATCTCTTTTAAAAATGGCGTGGGCTTTTAAGGCTTGGTTTACATGATGAACGAGTTCAATGTAACGAGGATCATATAAGTTATCGACTTTTATAAGAGCTTCTACTTTAGCAACACCTTCTTCAGTAAGGGCTGCCGTTCTTGATTTTTCATCAATGGTGTAATGAGTGGTTTTTGATAAGTAGGGAATAATGGCATTAATTTTATAATATTTGTCAGTAGATTCTTCAGAAGGACCTGAAATGATAAGAGGAGTTCTTGCTTCGTCAATCAAGATACTATCAACTTCGTCAACAATGCAAAAATGAAAATCACGCTGGACATAGTCTTCGAGAGAAAACTTCATATTGTCTCGAAGATAATCAAAACCAAATTCATTGTTTGTTCCATAGGTAATATCACAGCGATATGCTTCTTGGCGCTCTCTGTCTGAAAGGCCGTGAACAATGGTTCCAACAGTAAGCCCTAAAAACCTATAGATAGGTCCCATCCATTCTGTGTCTCGCTTAGCCAAATAATCATTCACTGTAACAAGATGACATCCTCGACCGGTCAAGGCATTTAAATAAAGGGGGAGGGTTGCAACAAGTGTTTTACCTTCTCCTGTTTTCATTTCAGCAATTTTGCCCTGGTGAAGAACCATTCCACCCATAAGCTGCACATCAAAGTGGCGCATTTTAAGCGTGCGTTTACCAGCTTCCCTCGTAACGGCAAAAGCCTCTGGTAAAATATCATCTATGGTTTCTTTGTTTTGCAGTCTTTTCTTAAACTCGTCAGTTTTAGCTCGTAATTCTCCATCTGTTTTATTTTGAAAATCTTTTTCAAGAGAGTTTATTTTTTGAACTACAGGTTGAATTTTTTTAATTTCTCTTTCGTTGCTACTACCAAAAATTTTGCGAGCCAAAGAAATGAACATATTTTTGCATTATAGGTAAAGCGATGATATTTGTAAAATGATATATGGAACAGCAAGCTCTTAAAATTGTTAAAAAATTAGCTCAAAAAGGATATAAGGCTTACTATGCTGGTGGCTATGTTCGAGATAAAATTTTAGGCAATCTTTCAACGGATATAGATATTGCAACAAATGCTTCACCAGAAATCATTCAAAATTTATTTTCCAAAACAATTCCCAAAGGAGTAGCCTTTGGTGTTGTTTTAGTGATTCTTAAAGGGCATGAGTTTGAAGTGGCTACCTTTCGTAAGGAGGGCACCTATTCTGATGGGCGTCATCCTGATTCTGTGGAGTTTACTGATGATCGTGGTGATGCAGAGAGGCGCGATTTTACGATTAACGGCATGTTTTATGATCCCTTGAAGAAAAAAATCATTGATTATGTAGGTGGACAAAAGGATCTTAAGAAAAAAATCATTAGAACAATAGGGGTAGCAGCCGACCGTTTTCATGAAGATAAATTAAGGCTTCTTCGTGCTGTTCGTTTTGCATCCCGATTTGGATTCGAAATTGAAACGAAAACTGCAAAAGCCATTCAAGAAATGGCATCTCAAATTCACCAGGTAAGTTCTGAGAGAATAAGAGATGAAATTCTTAAAATTTTGAGTTCTGGAAAAGCCAAAGAGGGCTTTTTGCTCATGGATCAGCTAGGGTTACTCAAAGAGATTTTGCCAGAAGTTTCCGAGATGAAAGGGGTGGAGCAACCAGCTCAATTTCATCCTGAGGGAGATGTTTTTGTTCACACCATGATGATGCTTGAAATGTTGAAAAAAGATGTAAGCCCTGATTTTGCAATGGCTGTTTTACTTCACGATGTGGGAAAG
>CAYJUJ010000084.1:0-467 GCA_964373325.1 uncultured bacterium | reverse complement strand
GTGGGAAAGCCTCCAACTTTTTCTGTGAAAGAGCGTATTCGTTTTGATGGACATGTTGAGGTTGGGGCACAGATGGCAAAAGAAATTTGTGAGCGTCTTAAGTTTTCAAACAAATCCACAAATCACATTTCAGAATTGGTTCGCCAACATCTTAAGTTTAAAGATGTTAAAGCAATGAGAGAAAGTACTCTTAAAAGATTTTTAAGGCAAGAGGGGTTTTCTGATCATTTAGAATTACATCGTATTGATTGTTTAGCCTCTCACGGTATTTTAGAAAACCATGAATTTTGTAAAGAAAAACTTCAGGGTTTGAGTGAGGAAAAGATAAAACCTAAACTTCTTATCAGTGGTCATGATCTTCTTAAACTGGGGCTCAAAAGTGGCCCCGTATTTAGACAGATACTCACCTTTGTAGAAGACGCCCAACTAGAAGGTAAAGTAAAAACGAAAAAACAGGCCTTAAAACT
>CAYJUJ010000083.1:0-6918 GCA_964373325.1 uncultured bacterium | reverse complement strand
ATACAAAAAATGAAGATCTCTATCATTTGGTGATGGCTCATAGTGATCGAGGTAAACCTAGGTGGAAAAAAGATTTTGATGATCGAAATCCAAACCAATTTTTATTTCCAGCGTTTAACTTCCATGCCAATGAAATTGGATGCGCCATTGGTTTAGCTTCTTTAAGTCGATTGCCAACGACAATTGAAAAAAGAGTATCTTTTTTAAAAAGTTTGACTCAAGAGCTGAAAACAAAATCTCAAGTATGCATTCCAAGTGGAATCAGTTCTTCGGATTCCCCTTTTATCTATCCGATTTTTTTGAATCCTAAACTCATTTCTTGTTCTAAACGAGAGTTTGCTGAGGCGGTTCGTGCAGAAGGAATTGCACTCAATTCTCATTATCAATATTTAGTAGAAGAGTGGAGTTGGGTTAAGCCTTATTTAGCTGACAACTTTTCCTGTCAAAATGCAAAACAAGCAATAAATGAGTCTTTTTGCCTTTATGTCAATGAAAACTATGGAGCGCAAGAAGTAAAAGATGTTATAATGTCGATTTTAAAAGTTGAAAACGCTTTGCACTTTTGTGCACTTTCCAAAGGAAATAAACGAGTAAAAGCAAAAATAATGTCCATGTCATAATGCCTGTTCGAGGATCGTTATTGCTACCAAAAAGAAGTGTTTCTTCAACATAAGAAAAAAGATTTGTTTTCCGGGTGAGTAATCTAAATGTAACGAGCCCTGCATGAAGACCGATTGGTAGAAATAATGAGTTTTTATACACATAGGCGGTACAAAGCATGCAGCCTAAGATAAAAAGGGCGATGGCTTTTAAAAAGTCGCTATGCCAAAGGGTGGGTTCTCCGAAACAGTGCACGTAACTAAAAATCATGCTTGAGACAATAACAGAAAAAACTAAGGGAAAGGCTCTTCTTAAAAGATTAAAGACAAATCCTCTAAACACATATTCCTCTACGATAGCAACTCCAAAAGCAGATGGGAGATGAAGAAAGAGGGAAAACCATTTTTGAGGAGGAGCATCCAAGGAAATGGTCATTTTTTGAAATAGTGCAAGTATCAAGGAGTAAATAAAGGCGAGGCTCAAAGTAGTTAACCACCCTGAAAGAACTTCTTTTTTCCAATGGGGGATTTTAAAATCAAGGCCTATGTTTTTCCATGAAAGTTTAATCAAATATTTTTGAAATACCGCTACCAGAAGAATCATGTAAAGATAAAGTAAAACGTGGCCAATATCGCTCGGCCTTCCTTTTTGACGTAGCATGTGAATGTCTTGATGAAGAGCAAACTTGAAAAAAAGAACTGTCAGAAAAGAAATAACAGTTAAAGCAAGAACATAAACAATAAAAATTAAAAAAATATTTCTTTTTCTTTCAAGTTTCATAAAGTGTGATCTTTTCTAAAGAGGATAATTTTTGCAAGGCAGAGCCTTCTACGGCTGCAATTTCAAGATATCCGGAGCTGCCAATAAGGGCTATAAGTTCTCCTGGGTTTTTTTCAGAATAAGTTTTTGAAATACCATGGATTATTTGTTTATTTATTTTGATTTTATAATTTTTAGAAGGATTTAAATCTTCCCTTTTAATATTAGTGATCATGTTGCCAAAATGATCTGTATAAATAACCTGTGCTTCTAGAATGTTATCATGTTTTTGGAGGCGGGGTATTTTTAGAGTATTTATAGATTCAATAGTTGGACCAAACTGCGCAGGTTGTATGCCTAGAGAAAGATGTCCAGCAATAGGAGCAAAGATATCTCTTCCGTGAAAAGTAGTGCTTACATTTTTCAAAAAATATTCTGAGTTTTTAAGTTCTATAATCGTCTTTATTTTTTCTTTTTCTAGGCACAAGCTAAGAATTCCATTATCAGGGCCTATCAAGTAATAGTTTTTTGTTTCAATAAGCAGCGCCGCTCGAGGGCTTCCAACGCCTGGATCAACTACGGCAATATGAATTGTTTTCTGGGGATAAAAAGAATAGCAGGTGTTGAGTAAAAAAGCTCCCTCAAAAATATTTTGTGGTTTTACCTCGTGTGAAATATCAACAATTGTTAAAGTTTGATTGAGAGACAAAAGAACTCCCTTCATTTGAGGCACATAGGTGTCTTTAGTTCCAAAATCGGTAAGTAAAGTGACTATTTGATTTCGAGAAAGTTTCATCACCCTCACCTCAATCCTCTCCCATCAAGGGAGAGGAAGCCGCCCCTAGGAACCCTGTTGCTTTGAGCAAAAATAGGGTTAAGGCTTAAGGGGCTTATATCCATCGCAACTTCCTTATATTCAAAACTTAATTTCTTGACAATAACAATTCCAATCTTTAAAAAGCTTACCATGTTGAAGGCATATCAAAGAATTGTTTGTTTCTTATTTCTTTTCTTTCCGGTGCTTCTTTTTGCACAAGTTCAAGTTTATTTTTCTCCGAAAGGAGGTTTTAGTAAAGCAGTTGAAGCAAATGTAGGACAGGCTCACAATACATTAGATGTGGCGCTGTATCATTTAGCTCCAAAACAGGGGCGCAATGACAGTATCTTTTTAAAAGCTATTAAGAGTGCAGCTTTGCGGGGTGTTAAAGTAAGGCTCCTTCTTGAATCTGTCAGTGATTTTATCAAACTAGATCATAAAGAAGTTATTGGGTTGCTACGGGAACTTCGAGGTGTTGACATTACGGTTCGAACAACGGAGCGAACAATGCATGAGAAAATGGCTATTATCGATGGAGATAAATCTCATTATATTCTTATTAATGGCAGCGGTAATTGGTCACCCCATGCAGATTATGTTTATAATGAAGATACCCTAGTTATGAAAAATGAAGATAAGCTTTTAGAAAAGTTTAAAGATGAGTTTGAGCTTTTATGGAAAATTAGTAAACCCATGAGTGAATAAAAATGAAAAAAAACGTTTTTACTTTACTTATTTTGCTTCCCCTTGTTTCTCTAGCAGAGCCAGAGGTTTATTTTACAACCTCTAATTATAAGTTAGTTGAGCGAGCTGGGTCTTCAGAGCTAGCTCCTGTGGCTGGCAGTTCTGTTATTACAGATCGAATTGTTAAAGCAGTTCAAAGCGCACAAAAATCTATTTACATTGCTGTTGCGCACTTTAATTCAGATGAGATAGCTCAAGCTCTTATAGAAAAAATAAAGGAAAATAAAAATCTTGATATTAAAGTTCTTATTGATGAAGGGGATAACCCAAATATTTCTCAAGGTAAAACGCTTGCACCATTGATGCCTGTAAGAATTAAGTTTTATTCTTTTAAATTCCATCATCCTAAATCAAAACTCATGCATCATAAAATGATCATTATCGATGAAAAAACGCTCGTTATAGGAAGTTTTAACTGGTCCCAAACAGCAGAAAAGGAAAACTATGAAAATCTTCTTGTTTTTAACAGAGAAGAGCATCCCGCACTTCTAGACAGCTACATAGGACGATTTAATGAATTGTGGAATTTAAATCGGGACAAGGTCTCCAGTTTTAAAGAGAGCCTTACAAGCAGAAATAAAATATCCCTCCATTTTCAACCCATGACACTTAGCTTTGCTGAGATTAAAGAGCTTAAGTCTTTTGCCATCAAGGCAACGGATCCAGGGTTTTTTAAAAATTTTAAGCCAGAGCATGACATCTACGATAAAGCACGTAAGCAAGGCTATTCATTCTATTGAGAGTGATTCTTAAAAAATCAATACTCATTATTATCTGTTTAAGCTGCACCGTTTCTTACGCTTCCTCTCTACGCTTTTTCTCGAATATGCCTCCTGATGCAGGAAATCTTCGAAGTGGTTTTGTAGAATTTTTAAAAACCGTTGAGAAAGAGGGCGTTATAGAAGGGGCCATTTATCAGTTCTCAGATCCAATAGTTTTAGGGGCGCTCCTTAATCTTCTTCGAAAGCAAAAGATTAAACTTCATCTGGTGACAGAGCGAGACTATTTTCGTGATCCCAATATTTACACAACCTATAATGAAGTCCTTCTAAGCAAACTTAAAGATGAAGATGTGACTATCGAATATTTTCTAAAATATTTCGATCAAGCGCTCTTTCACCCAACACTCACAAGGGCTATTTTAGAAAGAAAAGGGCATGTTTTTAGAACAAAAGAAGGGCAAAATACGAAACTTTTTGAGGTATTTCAAGGGGCTAGAAAAATAGTTGTTGAAAAAATGGATGCTGAAGAATGGAACAGTGTTCGAAAAGAGTTGGTCAATGAAGTTCATCATCTTGAGTATATTCACGCCTTCTACCTTTTACAAAAGTATGGCGCAAAAGTAGTGCCTGATTCTAATCCAGGGGTTTTATCTCATAATAAATATTTTATTGTTGATAAGAAAAGAGTGTGGGTTGGATCTTATAATTTAACTACAAGATGTGCGCTTCGCAATCCCAATCAAGCAGTTTGGATTGAAAGCCCGGTTGCAGCAGAAGTTTTTAGAAAAGATTTTCTACAAATGTTTGAAGAAAATAAGTTTCAGAAGTCTAAAAAAAGAGTTTCAGAAGATTTTCCAAGAATAGTTGAGTTAGAGGGTGGTGATAAAATAGAAATTTATTTTTCACCTGTTGATGATGTTGAGTGGCGTATCGCAGAGCTTCTCTCAAAGGCTCAAAATTCTATTTTCTTTAGTGCGTTTTCTTTTTCGAAAGTTGATCTTGCAAATCTTATGATTAATAAATTTAGAGGCAAAAATACAATGCCAGCCTTCATTAGAAAAACGGTGGATAATGGAGATCGCAAAAAACATGAGTTTCTCATTGAAGAAGGAAATCCTGTTTCTGTTAAAGGAGTTTATAATAATTTAGCACTTGTTGATTCAACATTTGATTTGCTGGTAGAATCCAAAATTCCTGTAAAAATATCCTCTTTTGAAGGAGAAAATCATAATAAACTTATAGTTATTGATGGGGGAAGCGAAGAAGGTGTTGTTATAACCGGATCTTATAATTTTTCAGATTCTTCTATTGATAACGATGAGTCAACCGTTATTATTCACAGCGCTCCCATTGCCAAAGAGTATCAAGCTTATCTTGATCAAGTTTATTTATATTCTCGCCCCTCTTATACAGCTGATAGAGCGGTCTATCCACCAGATGGTTTTTTGAAAAGAGAAACAATAGCTATGACAGAGCTTATGTATAATCCTTCCTCTACACTTACCAATTCCCAAGATGTTGGAGAATTTGTGGAGCTTTATAACTATGGAGATAAGGCAGTAGATCTTAAAGGTTTTAAAATCTGTACCCTTTCCGAAGAAGAAAAAGAATTGAAGAAATTAGTTTGTGATGAATTAGTAGGGTTTCTGCAAAATACCATCTTATGGCCTCAAACTTTTGCTATGATTATTGATCGTAATTTAGCAACACTTCAAGGGGATTATTTTAATAAAATAACAAAAGGAAGTTTAGTGCTTACAACCTATCCTGAAAGTGTTTCTTTAGGTAATGGACTTAAAGAAAATGTGAATGTTTATCTTTTCGAGAGGGATGCTTATACGCTGCTTGATCTCTATTTAGGACCTAAAAAGACGGACCCTGGTCAATCTATTGAACGCAAATCCAAGCCAAAATGGCAGGAAGAAGTATCATTTGAGCCTCAAGAATGGAGGCTTAATCCAGATGAAACTCACTCCGCAGGCCAAGCTTCCTGGAATTAGTATAAGCCCTCACTTATCACTTACCCCTTGCCACTTACCTCTTTTTGTATTTCAGATAGTGCTTGAATCATGTCTTTGAAGTAAATATTTTTTTTATTTTCTTTTAGATTAATCACAATTGTTTCCGCTACAATATCATGCCAACACTGTTCTTTTTTCTCCCACATGGCTGCAAAAAATCCAATTCCTAAAGAGCCTAAAGATATAAAGTATCCTAATGTTCTTAAAATAGATTGTCCTAACTTAATGTGATACCCATTCAGTGAAACAACTTGAATACCGACAATTCTTTTCCCAAGGGTTTGTCCTTTGTAGTATGTACCCATTTGAAAATAAAGAAGATTTAGAAACAAAACAAAGGCTATTGAAATAACATCACTATTTTCAGTGGATATAAAGGAAATAGGAATTAAAACCGTGTTTATAAAGGAGTAGAAAAAGGTATTAAAAGTGCTCAGTAAAAATCCGTCTATAAAAAAAGCAACAAGGCGTAAGTGAAAAGAGGCTGTTTCATAAATACTGGCAGGGTGGCAATGGTAGGGGGGAGTTCCTTTAAGCAGCCTTTTTTTCATTAAGAACCTCTGGTTTTTGTTGTTCCAATAAGAGTGTGTATATGTGCGGGTAATATTGAAAAGCTATTTTTGAAATAAGGGCATTACTTTTAAGATGTCCAAAATATTTTTGAAGTAAATCAAAACAGCTTATTAAAATAGCTTCTGCATTAGAGGCTGTAGGATATATTTTAAGAAAATCAAGATAGATGCATAATTGGAACTCTGGATTATTTTTATGCTCAAAATAGTGTGCAAGTTTTAGATACAAAGAATAAGGAAGGGGCACTGTATAGGGTAAATCTTTAAGTTTTTTACCGTAAAAGTATGCAAGATCCACAATGCCTTTTTGAGAATATGTTTTTTGTGCTACCTGGGCAGCAAACGATGGCAGTGGCGAGAATTGGGGTATACGAAGTGCTAGATTAAAATAAATTTTTTGAGCTATATCATTCAAGGGGTTGATATTAAGCACTTCATTGAAGCATAGAAGGGCTTTTTTATAGCAAAACCCTTGAATATGTTTTGTTCCTTCCTGAAATAGACTCATTTCCGTTTTCGAAATAAATGAAGTATTCCGCCACTTGAGCTTTTCATAAAAAAATAATTTTGTGATGAGAAGACCACTTAGAAATCCTCCGATATGAGCATGAAAACCAATATTATTGCTTTGGAGGCTCATGCTACTTTCGAGAATTCCAAAGAGTTGTGTGAGTCCCCAAAAG
>CAYJUJ010000082.1:0-7119 GCA_964373325.1 uncultured bacterium | reverse complement strand
GCGCGAGTGTGGCTTGCCCACCGGCGTCACCCCCAAACTTTCACCGATTGCGATGAATGCTTCCTCTCCCTCGATGGGAGAGGACTGAGGTGAGGGTGAAATTCGGAACTCATCGCAACAATTTTAAATGAAACAACAATTAGATACAATTCCTAGTCTAGAAAGAACTATGTTTTTTTTGTTAGCAGGAATGGTGGTGGTGTCCTGTGCACTGAAAGTTCAAGCCTTTTCTATTTTAAGCCTTACTATGGGTGGATTTATTGCGATTTTAGACTTTTGGATTATAAAGAAGGGAGTGTTTTACATTGTTCATCAAAATCCCTCTCGTTTTAAGATAGCTCTATTTATTGTGCTTAAATTTCTCATTTTTTTAGCTATTTTGGGTTGTGTTTTAATGTTTTTTAAGGATAATTTATGGGGCGTTATCGCTGGCATTTCTGTTTTAGTTTTGGCAGTTTTTATTGAAATTTTTAAAAGGATTTTTATATATGGGGCATCATAGCTTTACTTGGTTTGATCTTATTCCTGGTTTTAGTGGTCTTCACATTCCGTGGTGGATTACAATGATGGTTTTTTCCGCATGTATTCTTTTATTTCTTGCAGTGTGTGCAAGAATGCTGGGCTCATTTACGGAAGAAAAAATATTTCCTGATAAAGGTTTTTCTTTAAGAAATATTTTAGAGGTTGTCGTAGAAGCGCTTCTTGCTTTTGTAACATCAGTTTTGGGAGAGCAAGCTAGAAAGTTTTTTCCTCTTTTGGGCACCCTCTTTCTCTTTATTCTTGTTTCTAACCTTTTAGGTCTCATTCCTGGGTTTCTACCCCCTACAAGTCACTTAACAGTTAACCTTGCTTGTTCTCTTATTGTTTTTGTTTACTTCAACTATGCTGGTTTCAAAGAACTTGGGCTAAAATATTTAAAACTCTTTATGGGTCCAGTAATATGGTTGGCACCCCTTATGATTATAGTAGAGGTTATTGGTCATACAGTAAGGCCCGCATCATTGGCTCTGCGGCTCTTTGGAAACATTAATGGGGATCACATGCTTGTAGGAACTATTTCTCAACTGATTCCATTGGGGGCTTCTATTCCCTTTATTTTTCTTGGTTTTTTCGTTTCATTTTTGCAAGCTTTCATATTTACATTATTAACGATGGTGTATATAAGTATGTCTACATCACATGATCACTGAAGGAGGATTTTCATGAAAAAGATAAGTATTTTGTATGGTCTTTTGATGGTGGGTATTATTAATTTTGCCTTTGCGGCAGAAGAAGGTGCGGTAGCGCTTTCAGACAACGTTAAAATGTTTGCAGCATTGGCGGCAGGACTTGGTATTGCAATAGCTGCCGGACTTGGAGCTCTTGGCCAAGGAAAAACAACAGCTGCGGCACTTGAAGGAATCGCAAGAAATCCAAACGCAGCGCCTAAAATGTTTACCCCAATGATTATTGGTTTGGCTCTTATTGAGACACTTGTTATTTACACGCTGATTATTTCATTTATCCTTGTTTTTAAGATTTAAAAGAATCGATCATGGGGCCTAGTTTTGATATTAGGGGATTCTTCGGCTAAGGCCTCAGAATGACAAACTGAGAACATAACTTTTTACTCAGGATGGCAGAAATAATTTCTTTTTAAGAAATTGGCCTGTATAGGATTTTGAATTTTGAGTGATTTTGTCGGGTGAGCCAGAAAAAACAACCTCTCCTCCAGCCTCTCCACCTTCTGGACCCATATCTATAATATGATCGGCATGCGCAATAACATCTAATTGGTGTTCGATAACAATGACTGTGTTGCCTTGATTGACAAGCGATTGAAGAACTAAAAGAAGCTTGTGAATATCATCAAAGTGAAGGCCAGTGGTTGGTTCATCTAATATGAAAAGGGTTTTTCCTGTAGATCTTTTGCCAAGCTCTCTTGCTAGTTTAATTCTTTGTGCTTCACCACCCGAAAGGGTGGGGGCTTGTTGGCCTAGGCGGATATATCCTAATCCAACTTCTTTTAAAACTAAAAGTTTGGGTTTTATTTGGGGAATGGTGTTAAAAAGTTCATAAGCTTCATCGATCGAGAGGTTTAGAACATCAGAAATATTTTTGCCCTTATAAGTAACTTGAAGTGTTTCTGGATTATATCTTTTCCCTTCACATTTACTACAGGGTACGTACATATCGGGCAAAAAATGCATTTCAATTTTAAGCATACCGGATCCTTCGCACAACTCGCACCGTCCACCTGAAATATTGAAAGAAAATCTCCCCGCTGTAAAACCGCGAATTTTAGATATGGGTAGCCCCGCAAAAAGATCTCTTAATGGTGCAAAGATGCCAGTATAGGTTGCAGGATTAGATCTTGGCGTTTTCCCAATAGGAGACTGATCTACATGTATAACTTTATCAATATTTCCAACCCCCTCGATACTGCGTGCTACACAAAAGCTGGGTATATTGGTTTTATAAAAAACATTGTTTAAGAGGGGAAGAAGCGTATCCATTACAAGAGAACTTTTTCCGGAGCCAGAAACCCCAGTAACACAAATAAACTTACCCAGTGGAAACCTAATATCAATTGATTTTAGGTTTCTAGATGTAACTCCTTTAATGGTTATATATTTTATGTCATCGCTTAATTTTTTTTTTGGATCCCACGCCCTACTGCGTGGGACGAAGAAGGGCTCTGGATGACTGCTTGTAACAGTCATTTTTTTTGAACCAGAAAGATACTGTCCGGTAAGAGAATCCGGGTTATTTTTAACGTCGGCGGGTGTTCCACAAGCTACAACTTTTCCTCCCGCCTCTCCTGCTCCTGGGCCCATATCAATAAGATAATCCGCTGAAAGCATGGTGTCTTCATCGTGCTCAACAATGAGCAAGGTGTTTCCAGTTTCTTTAAGTTTCATAAGAGAGGAAAGAAGTTTCTGATGATCTTTTGGATGAAGGCCAATAGAGGGTTCATCTAGAACATAGAGAACACCAGTTAAATAAGATCCAAGTTGAGCCGCAAGCTTAATTCTTTGAGCCTCTCCCGTTGAAAGTGAAGAAGTAGATCTATCAAGAGATAAATACCCAAGACCAATATTTTCTAAAAATGAAAGACGCTCCAATATTTCATGTCTTATTTTTTTCCCGATGGTTTCTTGCCTTTCTGAAAACATCCATTGTTTCATAATCTCAATTGTTTTAGATATTGAATTGTGGCAGAGTTCCGTAATAGAGCTGTTATTGATTTTGATGCTAAGGGCTTCATTTTTAAGCCTAGCCCCATTGCAAGCGGGGCAAATAACCACATTAAAGTATTTTTCAATTTGGTCTCTTTTTTTCTGAGATTTACTTTCATGGTATCTTCGCTCTAAATTGGGAATAATTCCTTCAAATGGCTGATCAAATTCGTATTTATGTTGCCCCCACAGGTAAGAAAATGAGATTGTTTCTTGGGTTCCATAAAGAATAATATCAGCAATTTCCGGGGGAAGTTTTCTAAAAGGTGTATTGAGGGCAAACTTTAAGTGCTGAGCCAAGGATTCTAGAATTTGTAGTGAGGAGGCCCCTAACCATAGTGGAATGGCCCCTTCTTTCAGAGACAAATGAGGGTTTTGAATAAGAAGAATTTTATCAATGCTTCTTTTTTCTCCAATTCCCTGGCAGTGAGGACAGGCACCATAAGGACTATTGAACGAAAAGAATCTTGACTCTATGTCTGGAAAATTAAACTGACAGGTAGTGCAGCTAAGCTTTGTGTTAAAAAGAAGATCTTTTTTTTCCTTTACGAGATGAAATAAAACACCCCCTCTTGACTGAAACGAGCCAAGATCAATCGCTTTTTGAAGCCTTAGATCTACCCCTTTATCAATAACGAGCTGGTCTATAAGGAGATCAAGGGTGTGGTTTTTATTTTTGTCGAGCTCAATAGGTTTTGAGAGATCATGCATTTCTCCATCAATGCGGATTTTTGAAAATCCCTTTTTCTGAAAAGATTCCAATTCTTTTTTAAACTGGCCCTTTCTTCCAGAAACTATAGGTGCTAAAACAAGAAACTTCGTTCCATGGGGATGTTTTAGAATGCTATCTTTCACTGTCGATGTTGATGTGGATGAAATCTTCCCATGCCCATTGGGGCAGAATGAGTCCCCAATTTTGGCGTAGAGAAGCCTCAAGTAATCGTAAATTTCGGTAGCCGTTCCAACGGTGGATCTTGGATTTTTGATAAGGGACTTTTGATCAATAGCCATCGACGCTGAAAGGCCATCGATGGAATCAACGTCTGGTTTTTTGATTTGTTCTAGAAACTGTCTTGCATAAGAAGAGAGAGATTCCATATAAAGTCTCTGCCCCTCTGCATAAACAGTATCAAAAGCAAGAGATGATTTTCCAGAACCAGAGAGGCCAGTAATAACTGTTATTTTATTTCGTGGGATGGAAACTGAGATATTTTTGAGATTATGTTCACGGGCACCCTTAATTGTAATCATAAGATTATTGCGATGAGCACTGGCTTAGAGCTGTTTCAACCTCACTTTGGATTTCTTCGAGGCGTTTTTCAGATTTAGCTTCAAAGCGTAAAACGAGAACCGGTTGAGTATTTGAGGGTCGGACAAGTCCCCACCCATCTCCAAATTGAATGCGAATGCCATCAATTGAAATGAGAGGGTATTTTTGAGAGAAGTGGGTTTTTAACTTTTCAACAACTTTAAATTTATTTTTATCATCACAAGGAACTCTTATTTCTGGGGTTGCAAAATACCGTGGTATCTCTTTCATAAGTTCGGACAGTTTTTTTCCAGAGTAGGTTAGGATTTCTAAAAGCCTACAACTTGCATAAATAGCGTCGTCGTATCCGTAATATCTATCTTGGAAGAAGATATGCCCACTCATTTCTCCGGCCACATCAGCCTTTTCTTTTTTAAGTTTATCCTTAATGTAAGAATGTCCCGTTTTCCACATAATGATCTTTCCACCCAGTTTTTTCACCTCTTCAAATAAAACATCAGAACACTTTACTTCAGCAATGACAGAAACCTTTTTTTTCTGTCTATAAATTTCTTTAGCAAAAAGAGTTAGAAGCATATCTCCCCAAATAATTTTTCCTTGATCTGATACAACCCCAATTCTGTCTGCATCCCCATCATAGGCAATACCAACATCAGCCCCCTCATCTTTGACAGTTTGAATGAGGGGGTAAAGATTTTCTGCAACAGTTGGATCGGGGTGATGATTTGGAAAGTTGCCATCCACATTACAAAAAAGTTCGAAAACATTAAACCCAAGTGAAGCAAGCAAGCTTGGTGCAACGGTGCCGCCTGTTCCATTACCAGCATCAACCACGACCTTAAGGTTTCTGTGGTCACTCAAAGATAAAAGTGGAAAGCGCTCATGGAGATGTTCAATATAGGATTCAATAATGGGAACCCCCCTTTCTCTAATAGAGCCCCTATTTTTCCTAAACTTTTTATTTTCAATAACATCTTTTAGATCTTGAATGTCTTTTCCAAAAAGTGTTGTTTTTCCAAGACAAATTTTAAAGCCGTTATATTCTTTGGGATTGTGAGATCCTGTAATCATAATGCCACCATCCAGGTTGTCTTGAAAAACGCTAAAATAAAGAAGAGGAGTGGGGCATAAACCTAAACGAACAACGCGCAGCCCACCTTCTTTAAGTCCATTTTCAAGAGCTGTAGCATAGCTTAGAGAGGTGGTTCGACAATCAAATCCAACGGAAACCCGGGCTTTAAGTGGAAGCTTTTGAGCATAAGCTAATCCTAAATTGTATGCAAACTCTTCGTCAAAGTCTGTGTCTGCTATACCACGAATGTCATAGGCTCTAAAAATTTCAGGATTGTGTTTCATTTTTTAACAAATTGAGCGTTAGTTTTAACGCATACAAGAAACTACTGGGGTTGGCTAGATTTTTTCCAACAATATCCGGAGCTGTTCCATGATCCACAGAAACACGCAAATAAGGAAGACCCAAAGTTATTCCAGCGGAATCAAAAAAGTGAAGTAATTTTAATGGGATAAGACCTTGATCGTGGTAGAGTGCAATAACAGCATCGGTTTTATGAGCTATGGCTTTGTGAAATAATGAATCAGAAGAAAATGGGCCTTCGATGTTGATGCCCTGGCTTTTACAGAAATTAAGCGCCGGAATAAGTATTTCTTTTTCTTCAACACCTCCTATAAGCTCCCCTTCACCAGCATGTGGATTTAAGGCCGCCAAATAAAGAGTTGGTTTTTGGATTTTAAAAAGTTTTTTTAGGGCTTCATGGGTTTGGGTGATTGTCTGAGTTACTTTTTCAAAGTTAAGCGCTGCGGATACTGACTTTAAAGACTGATGAGTTGTTGCCAAGGCTACTTTAAGGGTTGGGCTTGTGAAAAACATAGTTGTTTTTACATTCGATAGCGAGCTTAAAATTTCAGTATGCCCCACTCCTCCTAGAGCGTTTTTTTCGGCAGGTAAAGTAAGAAGTGCTTGATATTCATTGCGAATGCAACTTAAGGCCGCCTGTTCAATAACACTTCTATCATTTCCATCGACAAAATGAGTTTTTATTGGGAATTTTTCTTTGATGTTTGTAAAAATTGATGCTTCACACTGATTTAAAAAAGGTGAAGTCAGCGATTTTTGGATAATTTCTTGGCCTATACCGCTACTTTGACAAAGAGTTATAGCAATTTTTGGAAGCACTTTTTCAACACCCTGCTAGATAAAAACCTTGATGCTTGATTCTTCTCTTCTTTTTTGAATAAAATTTTGTTGGATTTTTAAAATTTCTTCCTGAAAAAGACGCTCATGAATTTGCTCCTTAAGCTCTTGTGGTAAATCTATTTTAATAATGTGCAAGCCAATTTCTGTTTCAAAAACAGGGCTTGGTTGATTAAGTGGAAGGTCTTTAATTTGTTTTTCAAATTCAGGAATCATCTGGCCTATTTCTAAAACCCCCAAATCACCACCGCTTTCTGCTTCTGGACCTTCCGAATATTTTTTGGCTAATGTTTCAAAATCTTCCCCCTTTTTTAGAAGGGCTAAAACTTCACGAGCCTTATCAGGGCCACCCTTTGATTTAAAGAAAATTTGTTTTGCGTGATACCTTTTAGATCCAGAAAATAAACGAGGGTGGGTTA
>CAYJUJ010000081.1:0-7219 GCA_964373325.1 uncultured bacterium | reverse complement strand
TCATTGCAACAACCTTAAATAAATATGATACAAATTAAAACTGACTTTCATCTTCACGCTATAGGAGATCCTGAAGATCACTTCATCAGCCACTCAGGAAAAGAGCTTATCGATGTAGCTGCAATCAAAAATTATAAATGCATGAGTATCACTAATCATAATCATGTCTTGTTCAGCGAAGATCTTAAAGAATATGCACAATCAAAAAACATTCTTCTTATTCCAGGAACTGAAAAAACCATTGAAGGCAAGCATGTTCTTCTCATTAATTTTAAAAATCCACTCGATATTAAAAACTTTAAAGATCTTCTCAATCATAAAAACGAGAATAACCTAGTTATAGCGGCACATCCCTTTTTCCCAGCTTTTTATAGCCTCGGCTCCAAATTAGAACAAAATATTAAGTGCTTTGATGCCATTGAGTACTGCCATTTTCACACAAAAAACATTAATATCTACAATCAAAAAGCCCAAAAAATAGCTCAAAAATATAACCTCCCCATGGTTGGTAACTCGGATACTCATAGTATCAAATTACAATTTGGAAACACTTTTTCCTTAGTTACATTACAGTCTGACAATATAACCATTGAAAATGTGATCCATGCTATCAAACAGAAAAAGGTAGAGGTTTATTCAAATCCTTTAACAATGTTCAGACTTATCATCATTTTTTTTCAATTTTTATCTCCACATTCTTTGAAAAAACGAATCAAAGGAGCTTTTAAGTTTTTTTTAAAATAAGGGTTCCTTGACAATAAAGTGGATACTTTATATATGAAAATGACTCTTCATAAATGCTTAAAAAGGGGGTACTATTGTGAATGCATGAGAGTAGTTTATTAAGTATGGGCGCTGAAAAGGAAAATAAAAATTCTGAGTTTGCACGTCTTTTAGAAGAAAGTTTTAACCAAGTTAAACTTACCGAAGGAAATGTCGTTAGTGGTACCGTCGTTGAAATCACAAAAGATTCTATTGTAGTAGATGTAGGGTTTAAATCAGAGGGATATGTCTCAAAATCTCAATTTATAAATAAGGATGAGCTTGATGCTATTAAAGTAGGACAACCTATTGAGGTTTATGTAGAAAGAATTGATGATGAATCGGGTACCATTTACCTTTCAAAAGAAAGAGCAAAATCTCTTAAAGCATGGGATGACATTAGTCGTGCTTGTGAAGAAGACTCTGTTATAGAAGGCAAAGTAACTCATAAAGTAAAAGGTGGGCTTTCTGTTGATATTGGAGTAACAGCGTTCCTTCCCAGCTCTCAAGTGGATCTGCGTCCACCCAGAAGTTTAGACCCTTATGTTGGAAAAAGATACCAATTTAAAGTTATTAAATACAATAAGAAGCGGGGCAATATTGTTCTATCAAGGCGCGCTCTTCTTGAAAATGAGAGAGACTCTATTAAGCAAAAAATCCTTGAAAACATTGAAGAAGGACAAGTGGTAACGGGTGTTGTAAAAAATATTACAGACTATGGTGCTTTTATTGATCTTGGTGGTATTGATGGATTACTCCATGTCACAGATATGTCATGGGGGCGCGTAGAGCATCCTAGTAGCGTTTGTAAGGTAGGAGATACGTTAGAGGTTAAAATACTTAAATACGACGCAGAGAGGGAACGAGTTTCCTTGGGTCTTAAACAAATTTCGAAAGATCCATGGGAAAATGTTGAAGACCAATTTAATGTTGGACAAAAAATCAAAGGAAAAGTGGTGAGCCTCACTAACTATGGGGCTTTTGTTGAGTTATTGCCTGGTATTGAAGGACTTATCCATGTTTCTGAGATGTCTTGGACCAAGAAGATTGCACACCCATCACAAGTAGTTAAACTTGATCAAGACTTAGAAAGTATTATTCTTGATGTTGATTCTGATAGCCGTCGCATTTCCTTGGGCCTTAAACAAATGGAACCAAACCCATGGGACCTTATCGAAGATACATATTCACCTGGAGAAAAAGTAAAATGCAAAGTGAAAAATATTACTGATTTTGGACTATTTGTGGGGGTAGGGGATTCACCCATAGATGCTCTTATCCATGTCTCAGATCTTTCATGGACAAAAAAAGTCACAAATCCTGAGAGTCTTTACAAAAAAGATGATGAAATTGAAGCTGTAGTTCTTAATATCGATAAGCTCAATGAAAAATTCTCTTTAGGAATAAAACAGTTGACGAAAGATCCTTGGCAAGATGTAGAAGAAAAATACGCTTTAGGAAGTACAGTCAAAGGGAAAATCGTGAAGATTACCGATTTTGGAGTTTTTGTTGAGTTAGAAGGTGGTGTTGAGGCGTTAGTTCGATCTTCTGAGCTCTCTAAAGAAAAAATTGAAATTCCAAAAGCATCCTTTAAAGAAGGAGATACTCTAGAAGGAAAAGTTATTAGCCTAGATGCAGCAGAGCGAAAAATTGCCCTTAGTGTCAAAGCCATGCTTGACGAGGAAGACAAACAAGACGTGGAAAAATACATGTCTAAAACAAAAAAAGGCTCTAAAGCAACAATAGGCGATCTCCTAAAAAAGGACACGAAAAGCTAAAGCAACGTGGCACTATCTAAAAAAAAGTGGATTTTCATCATCTTTTTAGGGTTGTGTTTTCTAGGAATTATTTTCCTCATTACAACCGCAACTCTCGCCCTATTTTCGGAAAAATATCCTTATAAATCAGCTAAACCTAACAGCATCGCAGTTCTTAAAATAGAAGGAATTATTGATGAAAGCGAAACCTTTCTGAGGCAACTTGAAGACATTAAAGAAAATGAAGATATTAAGGCTATTATTGTACGTATTAATTCCCCGGGGGGTGTCGTTGCTCCTGCACAGGAAATTCATAGGGAGCTTATTCGCCTTAAGGAAAATCATAATAAATTTGTTGTAGCTTCTATGGAAACTGTAGCAGCTAGTGGGGGCTATTATGTGGCAAGCGCCGCCGATGTCATTGTTGCAAACCCGGGCACTCTTACAGGAAGTATTGGAGTTAAAATGGAGTTTGCAAACTTAGAAAAGTTTTTTGAATGGGCTAAAATAAAACCTTATTCCCTTACAAGTGGAAAATATAAAGATACAGGCTCTTTTGCACGAGAGATGACCTCATCTGAAAAAAAACTGCTTGAGGAGATGATTCATAATGTTCACGAGCAGTTTCAGAATGCTATTCTTGAATGTAGAAAAACGAAAATCACCCCAAAACAGTTGAGTGAAATAGCCGATGGAAGAATCCTTACGGGAGAACAAGCTCTAAAAGTTGGCTTAGTTGATCTTCTTGGAAATTTCGAGGATGCTGTATTACAAGCTAAAAACCTTGCTGGAATTAAAGAAAAACCTAACATCATTTGGCCAAGGGCCAAAAAACATTCTCTCCTTCGACTCTTCATCGAAGAAACAATGTCTGTTTATTTTAAGCCCATTCCAAAGTGGATATTCTAGTTATGGAAATACTCTGGGCGCCCTGGCGACTCGAATACATTAAGATGGATAAGAAAAAAAACGGGTGTATTCTTTGCAATCTTCAAAAAGAAGAAAAAAACTCTCTTATTTTATATTCGGGATCATTTTCTTTTGTTGTTCTTAACAAGTTTCCTTACAATAGTGGACATATTATGATTTGCCCCAAAAAACACGTTGCTGAATTAGAACACTTAACCCCAAAAGAAACAAATGAAATTGGAGTGTTAACTCAAAAAAGCATAGCCATTCTTAAAGAAACTATGCATCCAATGGGATTTAATGTAGGATTAAACTTAGGATATGCTGCGGGGGCAGGTATAGAAGATCATCTTCATTATCACATTGTACCAAGATGGGTGGGGGATATTAACTTTATGCCAATGATTGGAAAAACAAAAGTAATCTCTACTTATTTACAAGATATGCATAAAAAACTGATTCCAGCTTTCAAAAAAATAGGCCCACTAAAATGAAAGCTGTTAAATTACTATTATTTTTTCTCTTTTTCTTAGCTGCTCTCTCGCTAGGTATTATGTTTGGTATCGAAAATACACAAGAGATCCAGCTTACTTTTTTTAAATTTGCTAAAAAATATACAATTATTTTGAATTCTCCACTTTGGATTATAGTGGGTGGCGCTTTTCTATTTGGTTCTATTCTTGCAATTTCAGTTTGTTTTATAGAACTCCTTAAATTACAACTTTCCATCAGACACCTCAAAAAACAAATACGTCAAATGTCGGCTCCTGTTGCTAATTATTACTCTGAATCCGAACCTGTGATTGAAGCTCAAACCACCTCCACTACCGTCGAAGGTGATTTTGACAACCCTAGCGAATCTGACGAAATATTATAAGGAAGTTGCGATGAGCAAAAATAGGGTTAAGGCTTAAGGGGCAAGGGTTCTTACTTTCACTTGCCACTTAACCCTTACCACTTAAACCTATTTTTGAGTTGAAATTGATATCTTAAAACACACCAATAGAAAAATGAATCATGCCGCTTGATTCGGTGGGTTGACGATCGAGTTTGTGTCCATAATCCACAGAAAGAGGGCCAATGGGTGATTCATAACGAAGCCCTAAACCCACTGCTTCGCGGGATACAAACTTTTCAATTCCAGACAGTGCCACATTACCACCATCAAAAAAGACAGCCCCCCCAATATTCCAAAAAAGAGGGAATCTCCATTCAGTCTTATAGTTTAAAAACATGGTTTCTATAATTCTTCTTGAAGAAGAGGTAACGCCTAAACTATCCTCCTTAAATCCTCGAATAGTAGAACGCCCCCCCAAATAAAACCGTTGGTCGGCAGGAATACTAGCATTGGAAAGAAAACTTTTGGCATACCCTCCTCGAAGCGAAAATGCTAAAACTGTTTTAAAGTTTTTAAGATTCGCTGGAAAATACCAGTTTGTTGAGGATATGAGTTTTAAATAATGAATTTTGTCATCTGAACCCAAAAGTGGATCTGCATATTCTGCCACAAAAGTATGAATAGACCCTTTAGAGGGATTAAAGGCATGATTCCGAAAGTCTAAAAAGAACATGGGTTTAATAGCACCCAAAAGTTTCTTTTCAACGTCTAAAGGGTTAACAGCATTAAAAATATCTCGAAAAGAAAATTGATACTCTGTTAAAACTCTAAAAACATCCCATAAAGTTGTTTCGAAACCAGCATGAGCTCCCCACGAAATAACATCATAAGGAAGGGTGTCGTCTTTTTTATGCATTCCTCCCAATCTCATAATAAAAGGAACACCAAATAAATAAGGCTCTTGTGCTCCAAATGTAATTTCTCTTTCTAAAAAATGATAATCTTCTAATTTTCGGTTAAGTTGACCATGTAAAGAAATAGTTCTATTCCAGCCCTCTAAATTTCTATAGGAGACTCCTGAAAAGCCTCGAATTCCATCATCTGTTTTAACTCCCCCACCAAACTCAAAGAGTCCAGATTTTCTCTCCTTTACATTAATGTACACATCTTTGATGTCAGAGGGTGCTTCCTTATCTTGAATTTGGATATCAACAGACTGAAAAAGCCCTAAGCGTAATAATTTATTTTCACTTTCGTAAATGAGAGATGGCTTTAACGTCTCTCCCTCTTTTAAAGTAACTTCACGTTTAATAACTTTTCCTTTAGTTTTTTGATTATTCTCAATAACAATGCGCCCCACTTGTACCAACGGCCCTTCATTAATTATAAATTTCAACGCCACCCTTGATTTACTAAGAAAGTGAATGATATTTTGAGTATCAACCTTCATATAATAAAAACCTTTTTCTTGATAAAACCCTCTCATTTTGCGAAGGGCATCTTCTACCATTTTCATATTAAATGGATCTTGTTCTCGAAGTGGCAAAACAGAAAGAAGCTCTGTTTGTGAAATGTTTTTAAGCCCTTGAAAAGCTATTTTCTCAATTTTGACTTGCAATCCCTCTCGTAAATAAACATAAGCAACAACATTTTTTTTATCTGCTGAAAACTCATATTGAACCCGGTCAATGCCCGCCTCTAGGAACCCTTGTAGATTTAGAAAATCAACGATGCGTTTAAGCTGCTCTTCAACCTGAACTTTTTCAAAAAAATGTCTTGAAATAATACCCTGAGCATTATCCCAAAAATATTTTTCATAAAAAGCAGGGGGTTGGAAGTATGCTCCTCTAAAAAGAAGCTCACTTATCTGAACACGATTTCCTTCTTCAATATCGTATCTGACTACTTTTGCGTTTTTCGAAAGCTCCAAACTTAGACTGTAGCGAACTTTTACAAAAGGAAAGCCAGCATTTTTATAATACAACACAATATTGTCAGCAAATTCAGAAGGCATCCATTCCTGCCCTATTTCTAAATTGAGAAGCTCTCTATCGCTAAAAAAACTATTTCCATTAAACCGAAATATATATTGAAAACCAGTTTTGACTTTAAAAGTAAGGTCGACACGTGTTTTATTTTCCAAAAACTTAATATCATACTCAATGGGCTGAATATCTTCATAGTGATTATTTTCTAAATACTTTTTCATCTTCTCCAAGTCTATTTTGGCTGTAGATTCTAAAAAAAGTTGATTCTTCTTTGTTAATAAAAGAGGGAAAAGATTGTCTAGTTCTCTAGAATTATTGGTTTCAATATAAACATCTCTCACAAAACAAGGCTCATTTTCCTGAATGTGGAAAATGAGCTCAACTACATAAGGGTTGTCTTTAGCAACAATAGTAAAGTTTATGAATACATTAAAATAACCATTTTCTTTATACAGAGAATCTAACTGCTTGATAGCTTGACTCACTTGATCACTTTTCAAGGCGGAGTATTCTTCAAGACCACTTCTTTTAAAAAGAACTATTTCAGAAAAAAGGTCATATCCTTCAAATGAAATATCCTGAATTGTTTTATAAGGAATAACTGAAACTTCAATAACAACGCCCTTCTGGCCAACCTTTAGTTTATAACTGAAATTTTCATACCGCCTCGAAAGAATCATCTCTTCAATGGTTTTTTTAAGCTGAGCTTCTGAAAACTCAACTTCTTGATTTAAGTCAATAAACTCAATGATCTCTCTTGTTTCGGCTGAAGGTATGTGCGGGGGGGCATTCACTTCAATTTTTTCAATTTTCGCAGAATAGGCCGTTCCTACAAAAAAACCCAAAAAAACAAACCCTAAACCCAAAGCGAGATAAGATTTTCTTTCAAAACTGAAGCGCAGGCTGCGGGTGGCAGCGGCAGGGCGGTCTATTTTGCGCGCAGAGTTCCATGGCGAGCACAAAAT
>CAYJUJ010000080.1:0-7250 GCA_964373325.1 uncultured bacterium | reverse complement strand
TTATTGCCCAATGCAATGGCTATTCGGTTTGAAGAGTCTGGCGATTTACTTAATTTTCACCATAAGTGGAAATTACGCACTTGTTACAACGCTCAAGAAGAAATTTTTTACTCCTCTTTGGATGAAGTAAAACAGGTAAGTCAACTTTTTCCTCTCATTGGAAAACACATCATGGCACCTTGCTATTTAAGAAAACAAGGGAATATAAAACCCTATTGCCCTGAGGGTGACCGTTATTGCGGCATTCCTGTGTGGAAACAAAACATTCATCAATATGACAGACTGATTTGAATCTGCTATGAGCTAATAAAATGAAATATATTTATAGATCTAAAACGAATAAGAAAATTGCAGGGGTTTGTGCAGGTTTTGCAGAGTATTTTGACTTAGACCCCTCTTTGGTTCGAATTGTATGGCTATCCTCTATTTTATTTGGAGGCACTGGCATTTTTATCTATTTAATTGCTTGGCTTATTATTCCTCAAAATCCGCAAGAAGTTCAAAGTAAATCCATTCCCTTTAAAAGATCCTCCAAAAATAAAATTATTGCTGGAATCTGTGGCGGCCTTGGAGAATATTTTCAAATTGACCCTGTGATATTTAGACTTTTGTTTATCGTTCTTACTCTTGGAGTCGGATTTGGCGTTTTAGCCTATATCATCTTGTGGATCTGCATTCCGAAAGAATCTTAAGCGGAGGGTTTTATCTTTCTAAAAGCCTTATAAAGTAAAAGATCATAGCAAATTTTGATACTGGGACCTGCAAAAAGAGGGGCTGATAAACTCATGAGCTTCATGGCAGAGCCAGCAATCACTGGCGAAATAGACCAAGCTAAATTCCTAACAACATTGACAATACCCAAGGCAAAAGTTCTTTCATGAGGTTGAACAATAGATGAAAGATAAGCTTGCCTCGTTGGAACATCCATTTCCACTAAACATTCACGCATGATGTAAAGAAGAGCAGCCATCCAGAAAGAGGGCATAAAGGGAACTATCATAAGACATATACTTGCAGGAATATGGGTAAAAACCATGGTGTTGATCAAACCAATTTTTTTAGAAAGCCATGCTGCAACTATGAAAGAAACACCGTTAGCAACCCTAGCAAAAAAGAAAAGGGTACCTATGACTTCTTCAGTTACACCAAATCGTTTAAAAAACCAATAAGAAATAAGAGCTCCCGTTAAGAAACCACCCCCAAAAGAATCCAAAAAAGACAGCATTCCAAATTTCTTTATTTTTTGAAAAGAGTCTGGCGATACTTTTTGTTTTTCTTTTCCATCTATTTCAACTTCTTGAGATAATCCAAAATATAAAAGGCCACTGATGAGTAAAAGACATGAGTAAAAAACAAACGTCCACTGATAGGAAGAAATGTTTTCAATAGCAAAAAATTTTCTGAAAAGAAAAGGAAGTGAAGCTAAAAGACTTCCCGATGCATGGCCAATATCTTGAATGAGGTTATATCCAGCAAAGGCTTTGGTTCTAGAATGTGTATCAGGGCTTTGAGCTAAAAGGGCTTGTTCTAGAGAAAAAGCAGCCATTCGATCTCGACCCATTCCATTAAGCATTCCAATAAAGGTAGCAACACACATTCCTAGAAAGCTGGGATTTAACGCTATAAACACCCCTCCAAGAACTGAAAGCATGGAAAGGAGTAAAAGCATTCGGCGACGCCCAAACTTATCTGCAAAAAGGCTTACGCAAAAAGTTGCAAGTGTTCCTCCAGCCAAACCAAGAGAAACAAGAATGCCAATTTGAGCTGAACTAAATCCAACTGTGGCCCAATAAATAGCAACCACCGTTCCCACAATAGACACCCCAAGTGCGCGTAGAAGGGCGGCTGCATAAATAAATAAAAAATCTTTTTGAAAAATCATGGTATATCGATAACTTGAGTTTTTTCGAGAGCATTCCACATCAGTGTTTCAACTTCCAGTTTTTGTTCTTCTTGAAGAATGTTTTCTAATTTCACTTGCGTCACAGGATGTTTTGGAGCAAAAAGTACGCAGCAATCATCATAGGGTTGAATAGAAATTTCGAAAGTTTTAATTTTTCGAGCTCTTTCAATGATTTCTTCCTTATCAAACCCAATAAGAGGTCGCATAACGGGAAGCTCTGTTGCATGACTAATACAAAGAAGATTTTCTAGCGTTTGACTAGCCACTTGTCCTAGACTCTCGCCCGTAATCAAAGCTAGCGCCTTTTCCTTTTCTGCAATTTTACTCGCTATCCTATGCATCATTCTTCGATATAAAATAGTCCGATACCGATCATGACAATTTACTTTAATAGCCTTTTGTATATCGGTAAAAAAAACTTTGTAAATCCTAGTTTCACTTTGAAACACACTTAATCTTTTGGCTAAAGAAAATATTTTGCCATATGCCTCTTCATCCAAAAATGGGGGGGAATGAAAGGTTGCAAAAACAACAGGGCTTCCACGCCTCATCATAAACCAAGAAGCAACTGGTGAATCAAGCCCACCAGAAAGAAGGCTTACCATTTTAGCATGTGATCCAACAGGCAAACCCCCAAAACCATATATTCTTTCATGAAAAAGATAGGCAGCATCATCTCTTACTTCTATTCCTATGGTCAATTCTGGATTTTTTAACTTAACTGAAAGTTTTGGAAACTTATCTAACAGTGCCTCTCCTACTTTTCGATTTATTTCTGGAGATTCTAGGGGAAAATTTTTATTGGACCTCTGTGCTTCTATTGCAAAGCTAAGCTCTGCTTCTTCTAACTCCGCAACAATTTCACACGCTTTTCGAATTATGTTTTCAAGTGACAAATCCGTCCTAAATACAGGACTAAAAGAAGAAATACCAAAAACACATGAAAGTTTAGAAACCACCTCAGAAGAAGGAAGGTTTGTTTCTAAAAAAAATCTTTTGTGTTCCTTTTTTAAAAAAATGGAGTTTTTTGGAAATTTATTTTCAATATTGCGAAATAAGGTGTTCTCAAAAAAAGAACGGTTTTTCCCCTTAAGAACAATCTCAGGACTATAGCGAATAAGATAAGAATTCGAAATATTATAATTATTCAAGTTCTTTGCGTAGCGTTCGAGCTGTCTCGACGGTCACTTGCAATTTGGCTTTGGCTTCCTGAACTGATCTTGTTTTTAAACCACAGTCAGGATCAATCCATAGATTTTCTGGGGGTACAAATTCTGCAATTTCAAGAATTCTTTTTCTCACCTCTTCTTTTGTTTCAACAAGATGAGAATGAACATCAACAACACCAGCTGATAAATCCTTTGTGAATGGATTTTTCTTAAAACATTTTAAAAGATCATTATCACTGTTAGACATTTCAAGATCAAAATTATCAACAGGAATTTCTAACATACGCGGATAAATCTTTTTAAAAGTTCCATAGCAAATATGTGTTAAAAAATAAGCGGGCAGATCTCGCGTGACTTCATTCATGGCTTCGATAACTAAAGATATTTCATCAGTTCTTACAGAACAGGCTGGCTCATCTACTTGAATAATTTTTGCACCCGCTTCAATTAAAGCTTCTACCTCTTTTCGAATAGTTTTCGCCAAAGCTAAGGCAGTTGCCCGTCTATCAGAATAATATTCGTTAAAAGACCAATCCATAACAGTGTAAGGGCCTGTTAGCATCCCTTTAACTGGTTTAGATGTTAAGCTTTGAGCATACTTCCACCATGAAACAGTCAAAGGCTCTTCCCACTTCACCTCACTGGTAATAATCGGCTTTCGATAATAACGATTGCCATAAGAACGAACGAAGCCACCGCGCTCAAAACCAGGCAGTAGTTCTGCAAAATAAGCTACCATATCACCACGATACATCTCCCCATCAACAAGAACATCCATCCCTAATTTATCTTGAAACTCAATCCAATCCTTCGTGGCTTTCCGTTCAATAGAGGTTAACTCTTTAAGTGAAATTTCACCTTTTTCAAACTGAGCTCTCGCATTTTTAAGAGCAGGCGGTTTTGGAAAACTTCCAACACTGCTCGTAGGTAATTTTGGAAGTTTGATTCCTAATTTTTCAAGTTTCATCTAGTACTCCACTCGCGTGCTAAAGAAGACATGTTTTTTAATTTTTTCAAAGCTCGATCCCTTGGTAAATATTCAACTCCACAAGAAGTTGTTAAAAAATGGTCTTGTTTTGAAGCCCGTTTTAAAATTTTCTCAAGAACAGGGAAGATTTCTTCTTTTCTCTCAAGCCTTGTATTTCTACCATCGAAAAGGCCCAAACCTAATTTTTTCGTAGAACCAGCTTTCTCTATTTTACTTACAAGAGTAGAAGAATAAGTAAAATCTAAAAGAAGGGAATTTACATCAAGATCTTGCAACTTTTCATAAACGGGAGCAACATCACCAAAATACAAAGCCAAATTGACTCGAGTATCTTCTAACTTAAGGTTTCTAAAAAGACTTTTTAAAACTGGAAGTAAATCTGGATTTTCAGCTAAAGCTGGCTCATCTACTTGAATAACTTCCACACCTGTTTGTGCCAACGTTTCAATTTCATCTCGAATAAAGTCAGCCAATATTTCTGCAAGACTCTTCACATCATAAACCGCTGTCTCAATTTTACTTAAAGTAGCCAACGTAACAGGACCTGTAAGAACAATCTTGGCCGATTTCTTAGCTTTTGATTTTAAAAACTGAGCTTCAGTTTCTAAAAAAGACTCTTTCTTAGATAATGAACCTACAATAACAGGCTGTCTGAAATAAAAATTCGTATCAAAAAATCGAAGAAGACCATTGATTTCAGCTCCTTTGCACTTTTGAAGTACATGAGACACAGGATCCCGCCAGCGAATAAGGCCATCTGTCACAACATCAAGCCCTGCTGATTCCTGCTCTTGAACAACTTCCGCAACATAACTATCTTCAATTTTTCTAAACTCGACCTCACTTATTTTTTTCTTATCTTTTTGATGATAGGCGGAACGAAGCCTTAACTCTTGAGGCTTTTCTCCAACGCGAGGGTAAGAACTATGCGATTCTGTATATAAAGACATAAGCGATGAGCCTAAACATTCCCCTGTTTCTTGTCAATTAAGTGCTTTGTGACCTTGCCTAGTAAGAATGTCATTAGCAATAATGATCCCACATTGAGCAGCTTGAACAATACCGCGAGTAATGCCCACACCATCTCCTGCACAATAGAGATTTTTATATTTCAAAGTTTCTAAATTATTTTTAAGCTCTGTTCGGCTTGAGTACCATTTAATTTCAGGACCATAGAGAAGAGTGTCTGGTCCATCAACCCCGGGGGTTAGTTTATCTAAAAGAGTCATCATTTCTAAAATAGCATGAAGTTGAGTATAGGGCAGTGCATAACCTAAATTTCCAGGCGTAGCTGCTTTCAAAGTAGGTTGAATATTCATTTCAACAAGCCTTTTTTCAGTAGTACGCCGCTGAGCTTTTAAATCTTTAAGGCGCTGAACAATGACGCCCTTTCCAAGAGCATTGCACTGACGAGCAACAGCTTGGCCGTAACCAAAAGGGTCATCAAAAGGGTGCGTAAACTGAGTTGAAACAAGTAAAGCAAAATTAGTATTGTGGGTTTTTTGGGTATCATCATGATAGCTATGCCCATTACAAGTAACTAAACCATCTACTTCTTCTTGAACAACTTCTCCACCATAGTTAACACAAAATGTTCTAGCTCTTAAATCTGTTTTGGGAGTTCGGGCTACTAGTTTTGGTTCATAAACAACATCACAAAGTTGTTTCATAACCCAATTAGGAAGCTCAATACGCACTCCAATATCAACTTGGTTGTTAATGAGCTTTAAATCTAAATCATTGGCAATTTTTTTGAAAAACTTCATGCCACGTCGGCCTGGAGCTAACACACAGTATTTGGCAGATTCATGATATTCATTGTTTTTGGCTAGATCTTTAATGGATACTGTAAATTGATCACCCTTGGGTTCTACAAAACAAACCTCTGATTCAAAACGAATATCAACCTTATCTTTAAGATAGGCATACATGTTTTTTAAAATTTCATAATTATTGTCTGTTCCTAAATGACGAATTTTAGCTGATAGTAAATGAAGCCCCACCCGTGCAGCACGAATTTTAATGTTTTCAATCATAGCTTCATCATCCCCATACACCCTAATTTCTTTATTATCTGAAAAGCGCATGTAGGTTTCATCTACCCGGTACATCAGGCGCTGAAAAAGATTTAAATCATGAATGTAATCTTGGAGATTGCCACCGTATTCTCTTTCAATACTCATGACTAGTTTGCCATCAGAAAAACTACCGGCCCCTCCAAAACCTTCAACAACATCGGCGCCTTTTTTTCGGTCACGAGCTTCTAGAGTTTTACCTTTATCAAGAATGAGTATGCGAATATTGGGATCTTTTTCGATAAGTTCTAAGGCAAGAAATATGCCACTTGCACCAGCACCAATACAAATAACATCATACATAGACAACACCCCTTACAACATCATAAAGACGTTTCACTTAACCACGTAAAAAGAGAAGGGGCAAGAGAATTTCGTCTATCTAGCAGATCTAAAATAATCCTGAGATTTCACAGGATCTGGCTTAATAGTTTTTCCACCTGTCTGCCAATTTGCTGGGCACACTTCACCTGTTTTTTGAACTTGCTGAAGAGCCTCAAGAACTCGAAGCACTTCATCAACACTTCGGCCAACGCCTAAATCATGAACAAGTTGATATTGAACAACACCTTCAGGATTAATGATAAATAAACCTCTTAAACAAATACCTGTTGGAAGTAGTACTCCATAATCATTACCAATTTTCTTGGTAAGGTCAGCAAGTAGTGGATACTTAAGTTCTCCTAAACCGCCACTTGCGCGTGGAGTATTAATCCAGGCTAAATGTGTGTAATGACTGTCTACAGAGCATCCAACAACTTCGGCTCCCAGTTTCTGAAACTTTGAATTGGCATCACTAAAAGCTGTAATCTCAGTAGGGCACACAAATGTAAAATCAAGTGGATAGAAAAAGAGAACTACCCATTTCCCCTTATAATCATTAAGAGAAACATCCTTAAATGCCTTACCAACAACTGCTTTTCCTTGAAAATGCGGTGCTGGTTTTTGAACAAGACTCATATTTCCTCCTGTCATCCATATAATAATGAATTTAAATAAGATTATTAAACGACTCAGCTTTTCTAACCCAGAATCTGTTTTTTGTAAAGCAACAGATAATTAGGTTTTCAGCAAAAGATTTTTTACAACGGAGCTGACTTCTTTCATATCGGCTT
>CAYJUJ010000079.1:0-7326 GCA_964373325.1 uncultured bacterium | reverse complement strand
AACGAGATCCTGATACAAGTGACTGGAGTTCAACGTGTGCTCTTCCGATCTTTTTCTTCAACCAGGACTCGTCGAAAACGTTATAACAACTGAAATAGGCTATGGAAGAACAAAGGCAGGTGAAGTAGGAAATGCAGTTGGAGGAAATGTTTTACCACTCCTCCTGGCAAAAGAATTTACATGGCAATTAGATCAAGTCACAATTGAGAAAAAAGGTGAAAACCATCCCATTGCGACAACACAAGCGCATCATAGTCTTGATGGAAGAAGTATTGTCCATGAGGCTACCTTAGAGGAATATGAAAAACATCCTAACTTCCCAAGACGAAATGAGCATACAGAATTAATAGCTCTCTACCCTAATGAGCACGAATACAATGGGCACAAGTGGGGTATGGTTATTGATTTGAATTCTTGTGTAGGATGCAATGCTTGTGTCATAGCCTGTGATTCAGAAAATAATATTGCTGTTGTCGGGAAAGAACAAGTTCTCAAAGGCCGAGAAATGCACTGGATGAGAATTGATAGATATTATGAAAATTCCAATCAATATTCACCGAAAGCCATCCATCAACCCATGCTTTGCCAGCATTGCGAAAATGCTCCATGTGAAAACGTATGTCCTGTGGCTGCCACAACTCATAGCCCTGAAGGTTTAAATGAGATGACTTATAACCGCTGCGTTGGAACACGTTATTGTTCAAATAACTGCCCTTACAAAGTAAGACGCTTTAATTATTTTGATTTTACCGAAGGTATTAAAAGTCCAGAAGAGCTCGCCTCAAACCCTGATGTGACTGTCCGCATGCGAGGTGTTATGGAAAAATGCACCTTCTGTGTTCAAAGAATTAATGCTGGAAAATTTGAAGCAAAAGAAGCTGGGTTCGAGAGAGTTCCTGATGGTAAAATAAAAACAGCCTGTCAGGAGTCTTGCCCTGCTGAAGCCATTGTTTTCGGTGATTTAAACAACCCGGATTCCGCAGTTTCAAAAGAATCGCATCTTTCTCACGGCTTTCACGTACTTAAAGATTTCAATACAAAACCATCTATTACTTATTTAGCAAAAATAAGAAATCCACATCCAAAACTTTTGGTATTCGAACATAATCAAGAGGTATCTCATTCATGATGCAAGAAACAGCCCATACATTTGATCAAGAGCCTTTAGTTTTAGGACACAAATCTCGCGCCGAGATCACTGAGATTGTTGCAGCCCCCTTGGATCGATTTCCTTCTAAAAAATGGTTTACACTTATTCTCATCACTTCTTCTATTGCACTTCTTGGTTTTTTTTGCATGGGAGAAACAGTATTAAAAGGCATAGGCCTTTGGGGAAATAATAATCCTGTCGGATGGGCCTTTGATATTGCAAATTTTGTCTTCTGGATCGGAATTGGTCATGCCGGTACCTTGATTTCTGCTATTCTTTATCTTTTTAGACAAAAATGGCGGTGTGCTATTAATAGAGCTGCTGAAGCTATGACTCTTTTTGCAGTTATGTGCGCAGGTATATTCCCTCTCATACACGTTGGACGCATTTGGTATGCGTGGTGGCTTTTCCCACTTCCAAATCAAATGAATTTATGGGTAAATTTTCGCTCTCCATTACTTTGGGATGTTTTTGCTATCTCCACATATTTTATTGTTTCAGCAATGTTTTGGTACATAGGACTTATTCCTGATTTAGCCACACTTCGAGATAGAACCAAAAATCCAGTGAAAAAAACTGTTTATGCTATTTTATCTTTGGGGTGGCGAGGTGCTTCTCGTCAGTGGAAACATTATGAAACCGCCTATATGATTTTTGCTGGAATCTCGACTCCACTTGTTCTTTCAGTTCACTCGATCGTTAGTTTTGACTTTGCAACTTCGATCATTCCTGGGTGGCACACAACTATTTTCCCCCCTTACTTTGTAGCAGGAGCTATCTTTGGCGGTTTTGCTATGGTTATGATTCTTATGATTTTCACTCGCCATCTTTTTAAATTAGAAAATTTAATAACAATAGTTCATTTCGAGGCCATGAATAAAATTATTTTAGTTACAAGTCTTATTATTGCCTACGCTTATACAACTGAATTTTTTACAGCCTGGTACAGTGGTAATCAATTCGAACTCTATGCATTTGTGAATAGAGCTTTTGGTCCTTACGGTTGGGCTTATGCAATCATGGTAGGGTGTAATGTTATTGCTCCTCAAATCTTTTGGTTCAAAAAGTTTAGAAGAAGTATTCCTGTTATGTTTACCGTTGCAGTTCTTGTCACCATTGGTATGTGGTTTGAAAGATTTGTTATTATTGTTACCTCATTACACCGTGATTTCTTACCAAGCAGTTGGGACATGTTTGTTCCAACAAGGTACGATATTGGAATTTTAGCAGGTTCTTTGGGTTTATTTTTTACTCTTTACCTTCTTTTTGTTCGAGTGCTCCCTGCAATTTCCTTTAATGAAATTAAAGGCATTATGAAGGGAAGCTCTCCTAGAGGAGAGCTTGACGATGTTTGAGAGAGGGGGCCTTGCCGTTCATTTTGGAGAACCTAACTATTTGCTAGATACCATTAAGGCACTCCGTGGTTTGGGGCTTGAAAAAATTGAAGTGTACACCCCCTACCCTGTTCATGGAGTGGAAGAAGCCCTTCATCTTTCTAGATCAGGCATTCCATGGATTGGTTTTATCTTTGGTTTTATTGGTTGTGTTACTGCCCTTTTACTTCAATGGTGGACAAGCGCTGTGGACTATAAAATTAATGTGGGGGGCAAACCCCTTTTTTCGGGTCCTGCTTTTATTCCCATTATGTTTGAGCTCACAGTTCTTTTCACTGCTTTTGCAACCCTGGGTGCTCTTTTTTATTTTTGTAAACTTCCACGCTTTGCATCTATTTTTGAAAAAGATGAAAAATCACACAGAGCCACAAATGACGAATTTATGCTTGTTGTTGATGGAAGTGACCCTTGCTTTAAAGAAAATGAAATCCAAGAGGTTTTTAAAAAATTTCATGGCTTTAATGCTCGATGGGTTGGAGAAAAATGAAAAAAAATGCTTTCTTCATCTCCATTTTTATTATTTTAAGTGGTTGTTCTAAAACAAAACCACCTCTTCAGATTTTTCCTGACATGGATGATCAGAAAAAGGTAAACCCTATGGCCGAATATCAATTTTTTAAAGATGGGAAATCCATTCAAGAACCCATATCTGGAACAATTGCAAGAGGAGAACTTGTTGCTAACACAACTCGCAATCCTCTTTTGGCTTCCGAAAAAAACTTAAAACGTGGAGAATTTGTTTTTCAGAATTTTTGCATGCCATGCCACGGACCTGACGCCAAAGGTTTTGGGCCTGTTGTGCAAAGAGGCTATATTCCCCCTCCTTCTTTGATTTCAGGACGGGTCAAGGATTGGGAAGATCACCAAATTTTTAAAGTTATAGAAGAAGGGCAAGGTACAATGCCTTCTCATGCCCATCTTGTAGACCGAGAAGATAGATGGGCACTTATTTTATATTTAAGGAAGTTACAACAATCAGAAAAAGGAAGTTCGAAATGAACGTGGAAGTTTCAACAAGAGATATTTACCTTAAAACTGATGATAAAATTAATACTTTTAAAAATGTAAACATTATTCTTTTTCTTCTGACAACAGCTCATTTTCTAGTTGCATTTCTTGTGGATGAAAAACGGGCTATGTTTAATTATCTCCTTTCTTTTCTATTTATTATAAGCCTAGGATTAGGGGGGCTTTTTTTCACTCTCTTACAACATGCCACAAAAGCAACATGGAGTGTGGTTGTGCGACGAATCTCTGAATCTTTTACACAAGTTTTGGTTTGGGGAATTTTACTTGTCCTCCCCATTTTTGCAGGGCTCAACTTATTGTACGAATGGTCGGATCCATCAAAGGTTGCAAGCGACCATTTACTTCAACATAAGTCGATCTACCTTAATGACATTTTTTTCATGATAAGAACACTTCTCTATTTTGGTGCATGGGTACTTCTCTACTTAAAGGTCATAAAACCCTCTTTGCTTCAAGATCATACAGGGGATGTAACACTCTCACACAAAATGTGGAAATGGAGTTGTGCTGGAATTCTTTTGTTTGGGATCACTTTACATTATGCATCGGTTGATTGGCTTATGTCACTCACTCCCAAATGGTATAGCACTATTTTTGGAATATACTTTTTTGCAGGGTGCATAGTTTCAGCACTTTCCATTCTTATCCTCACTCTTTTGCTCCTCAAAAAAGGAGGCTATTTATCTCTCGTCAATGAAAATCACTTCCATGATATTGGAAAACTTCTTTTTGGCTTGAATGTATTTTGGGCTTATATTGCTTTTTCGCAATACATGCTTATTTGGTACGGAAATCTTCCTGAAGAAACGGTTTTCTTTTATGAAAGAAATATTGGAAATTGGAAAAATGTAACTCTCATTTTACCTATCGGGCATTTTGTAATTCCTTTTCTACTTTTGATCTCGAGAACTGCTAAAAGAAATCAATTTCTATTGGGGTTTGGAGCACTTTGGCTTCTTGTGATGCACTATATTGATCTTTTTTGGATCGTACTGCCTACCTTTTCTAAAGATACTGTACCCTTTGGTCTTATGGAAATAGCTAGTTTCATTTGGGCTTTAAGTCTTTTCTTTTATTTAGTTCTTCGTGAACTTCAAAAACGCGCTCTCATTCCTCTTAAAGACCCCCGCCTTCAACAATCCCTCGAATTTCACCAATAAAACGAGACAGTCTCATTTAAGGACAGCCTGTTTAATAGGCATTAAACATAGGGAAGTTTAAAACTTTTTTCAACTAATTTACACTCTATGGAATCCAAATCAATTCTGCACAAATCTAGCATTACAGAAGCTCTTTTTTCTGTTGTAAAACCTGCTAGATAAGGATCAGAGAAAAAACCACATTTGGTGTTTTCTGCTTTTAGGTAAAATTGTAAGGTAGAAAAAGGATACTCAAGAGGATGTTGAGCTAAGTTCGCTTTAACGGGGTTCTGATAAATATATTTTATCAATCGAGACAGATATATTTCACTTTTAATAACAGTAGCACCATATCTATTACCAAACAAATGATTTACTCTCTGTAAATACTGATTAGTTTGATAAGAAACATGGGTTTGAAATGTACACATAAATTTATTCAGATTTGCCAAAGGAGTAGTTGCCACTGTTTCAGTAAGCCCATCCACATATTTTGCAGCACTCTCTTATGAGGAGGGTGGTATGGGTTACGGAGATGAACTGAAACTTCTCTGTGGAAGTGTAAAAGTAGAACAAAGACGATAAAGGTATACTGGCTTCACAAATAATTAAGGAATTAAATTTGTTTCATTCTGATCCCGCGCAAAAAGAGCAGTCAGAAAACTAGCATAGCTCCATGTCAAATCATGTGCTCCTTGCATAAATCCACTATACCGATTCATTTGCTCAGATAAGGAGCCATCAGGATTGGCGTGATGCTCAATGCGTTTTAAAAAAAGGTCCCCTTTTTTTTGATCAGCACCTTTGTAATAGAATTCTGCGAAAGCTGCTGTAGCCAATACCCACGGATTTCCTTGCGATGAAGTAGTATAGCCATCATATCGATCTTCGGGATAGCGGCCTATGGCAGTTCCTAAATTGCTTTGCCCATTTATGGGATAAAGAGATTCAAACGCCAATTCTAGCGCTCTTGCTGTAGCCAGCACTCGATCATCCGTTGGGGAAAGAAAACCATCATCCCGATAGCCATGTAAAATACCTAGAATAATTGCTACATCTAGATGAGATTCTTTTCCTTGGAGTCCTCCAGAGGGGTTCAGCGTTGTTACAAAAATTTTTCGATTTTCATCCCAAAAAGATAGGAGTGATTTTTCGATAGCAAGAGCTTGTTTTTTATACCAATCCGCTGCACCCTGATCACCCAGTATTCTCGCCAATTCAGCTCCATCTAAAAGAGCCCGTCTTTGAACCATTCGGGTATAGAAATGATCCCCCAATACCTCTTCCCAGAGATCAAAGGAGGCTTCTTTCCAATGGTGACTTACGAATTCAAGGTCTACCTTAATCACAGTTTTTGAAGGAAGTGCATTGTCATAGAGAAGGGTTCGCACCTGTTCTTCTTGGCCCTGAGACAATAGCTCTTTTGCAAAGTGAATCAAAGTGATGGCTCTCAAAGCAGGACCATCATTTTGCGGACGTCCCCAATCTCCATCAAAAGCAGTCCCATCTACATTAAATTTAGGTTCCCCTAAACCTCCGCTTCTATTAGGCATCAATTGATTGGAGCGAGAAAAATGAATGTAATCAAGAATCCTGTCATAATAAGCTTGCTTCATATTTACATCTTCTTCATGTTGATAACGTTTAACGATTACATCCATCACCAAGGCCGCATCACGAACCCAGTGAAAGTAATAATTAGGATTGTTTTTTGAAGGGGAAGCAATAACAGAACCTGGCATCCCATCCTTGGGAGAGATATGATTTAAGAGTCCTTTCATTGCGATATCCCGCTCACCTTCCAACCATTTCTCGAAAGATGCTCCCATAGCCATTGGCGCCATCCCTACACAAGCAACTACCAGCATTGTTTTTAAAACCCATCTTTTTACTATCTTTTGACTCATAACAACCTCCTTTGTGTGTTTTTAAGTCTGATGGCAAAAAACTATCGTAGAGTTCACTGAAGTGATGGGCTTGCCTCGTCAATTATTTCGGTGTAATCGTCAAGTCATGGCAAAATTTCCGATGTGGAAAGGATTTGAATTTGATGTTCAGGGGTGTCTTCTTGAACAAGTCATCGATCTATCCTCTTCAATGGGAATGGCTTATGAGAGATGTATTGATTTTTATAAAGATTTTCATACGCATGATCGGCTTATGTTTGTATTTCCACGAGGGAGTTGTCTCATGGATATTCGAACAAAAAATCCTTCTGAAGACTACCGACTCGATTCAAAGTCTTTCTTTACATTACCTAAATATCTTCTCCATGATGATGAAGGAAAAAGTGCCATTTATGATACTTTGGCTCTTTATCCTACGGGGGATCTCATTTTCAATGAGGCTCAAAGTCTTAAAATAAAGAAAACAGAATTAGAGCTTTTAAATAAAAGGTGTCGAAAATTTCCAAAAACATCCTGGCTTGAGCACCTAGTTCAGCAGTATTTTTTTGAAAAAGTTGTGGCAAAATCCCCCTCAAAGAATCTTGAGTTTTTTGAAAAACAAATTGTTTTGGAAGTTCTAAAAATTTTTTTCAGAAAATCCACAATGGAACAACGCCCTCAAAACTTAGAAGATCAACCTGCAATCCAAAGAGCATTAAAATTTATTG